>CAZISL010000106.1:0-7731 GCA_964541975.1 uncultured Chromatiaceae bacterium
ATTCACCTCCGGCAGTCTACATTAGCAATCGACACCACGCTGAAATATAGTCGGGCGGCCGCACGCGAAGCAGGGGAGGCGCATGGCGACAGTCGACGGGATCAGCGTCGGGCCGATTCGGCTCGCGCCGGGCGTGAGCAGATGGAATTTCTGGTCCTTCCTGTACGCCTCCTTCGTCTGCATAGGAATTCTCGCGGGCCTCAATATCATGCAGCCGTACGTGCTGACCGAGGTCCTGCGTTTGCCGCGCGAAGTCCAGGGCACCGTCAGCGGTGACCTGGGCGTCTGGCAGGAAGTCGTCGCGCTCCTCCTGATTAATCCTTTCGGCTGGTTATCCGACCGGATCGGCCGCCGCCCGCTGATGGTCTTCGGCATCCTGGTGTGCGGTCTTGGGTTATCCGTATATCCTTTCTGCACGAGCGTCGAGCAGCTGACCGGGGCACGGGTTCTGTTCGCGATTGGTTCCGCCTCCCTGGCTGCGATGATCGCGGTAGTCGGCAATGACTATCCTGCTGAACTCTCGCGCAGTCGAATGATTGGCATCGGTAACGTCATGAACGGCGTCGGCGTGTTGTTCATGACTTTCGTGATCGCACAGATTCCCGCGATGCTCGGTGATCGAGCTGATGCGGTAACAGCCGGCAGGGTCATGTTTCTGTCGGCGGCCGCACTGTGTTTCATCTCCGCGATCTGGTTTCGCGCGGGTCTTTCCGGTGGGACGGTGAGCGCTGCCAGTCAGCAACCGGACTGGAAATCGTTGATGCTGAGCGGGATTCGCGCCGCGCGTAACCCGCGTATCCTGCTGTCGTACGGCGCCGCATTTATCGGGCGTGCCGACGTGTCGATCAAGGGTATGTTCATAGCGCTCTGGGCGGTGGCCGCGGCGCCTGACGCCGGAATGAGTACCGCCGATGCGCTCGCCCGGGGCGGCCAGTTGATCGGAATGATCAGTCTGATCGGCATGGTGTGGGTCGGCGTCTTCGGCTGGATACTCGACCGGGTCAATCGTGTGACCGGGCTGGCGATCGCGATGGCACTGGGCGGAGCTGGCTATTCGTCTATGTGGCTGGTCACGTCACCTCTCGATTTCTCGATGTTGCCGTGGTTCATTTTGTTGTCCGTCGGTCAGGTCAGCGCAATCTGCGCTTCGGTCACGCTGGTTGGTCAGGAGGCCAGGGCCGAAGAGCGCGGCGCGATCATCGCCATGAATGGTTTTTTCGGCGCCCTGGGCATCTTCCTCGCATTCGCGATCGGGGGGCGGTTGTTTGACGCCTACGGGCCGTCGGCGCCGTTTATCATGGTCGGAGCGGTGCAGGCGGTGCTGTTCGTGGGGGCGATAATGATCAGGCTTGCGGCGCCGGGGACGGCGGGTCGTTGATTTGGCGGAGCATCGACAACAATGAATAACGCGGAAGGAATCAAGGTCGGGCCCATTCAACTCGTGCCGGGCGTGAGCAGATGGAATTTCTGGTCGTTTATGTACGCATCGTTTATCGGGATCGGCATTCTGGCCGGCCTGAATATCATGCAGCCGTATGTTCTGATCGAAATTCTCAAGCTGCCGCGGGAGGTGCAGGGGACCGTCAGCGGAGACCTCGGCGTCTGGCAGGAGATCGTCACGCTGTTGCTGATCAATCCGTTCGGCTGGATGTCGGATCGGATCGGACGTCGCCCATTGATGATCTTCGGCATTCTGGTCTGCGGTGCCGGCCTTGCGTTGTACCCATTCGCCGCGGACGTCGAGCAGCTGACGCTTTGCCGCGTCTTGTTCGCCGTTGGCTCGGCCGACATCGCCGCGATCATTGTTGTCATCACGAACGACTATCCGGATGAATCCTCGCGCGGCATCCTCGTCGGTCTGAGCAACGCCATGAATGGGGTCGGCGTGTTGTTCATGACCTTCGTCATCGCACAGATACCCGCATTCCTGGTGTCGGGCGGAACGAACGCCGTGACGGCCGGCCGGGTCATGTTCCTGGTCGCCGCGGCAATGTGCCTGCTGTCGGCTGTGTGGTTCCGGTTCGGCCTCCAGGGCGGAACGCCGCATGCCGCCGGGGACAAACCGCCCTGGAAGGTATTGATGCTGAGCGGCGTCAGGGCCGCGCGCAATCCTCGCATCTTGTTGTCTTACGGCGCGGCATTTATTGCGCGCGCGGACATGTCGATTACCGGAATGTTCCTGACATTGTGGGCCATCTCTGCGGCGCCGGATGCCGGCTTAAGTACCGCGGACGCGCTGGCCAGGGGCGGGCTGATGCTTGGCGTCATCAGCCTGATCGGCATGATCTGGGTCGGCGTATTCGGGTGGTTTCTGGATAAGGTGAACCGCGTAACGGGCGTCGCGATCGCAATGGGAATAGCGGGCTTTGGTTACTTGTCCATGCTGATCGTTACTTCGCCGCTCGATTTTGCGATGTTGCCGTGGTTCACCTTGATGTCGATCGGTCAGATCAGCGTCATGTGTGCGTCTGTGACGCTGGTCGGACAGGAAGCGGCCCCGGAAGAGCGGGGCGCGATCGTATCGATGAACAGCTTTTTCGGCGCGCTCGGTATCTTCTTCGCATTCGCGATCGGTGGGCGCCTGTTCGACGCCTACGCCCCGTCGGCGCCGTTCATCATGGCGGGCGCCGTGCAGGTATTCCTGTTCGTCGTCGCGTTGCTGGTGCGTATCGCGTCACCGGGCGAGCGGCAACCGGACTGACCCGGGTCGCGGTCAGGTGGTTTCAGCGGGTTTCGTGAACTCAGCCTTGCCGCGCGCTGGCGTCAGGTAGGACAGTACGACCGCGATGACGACGGCACCGAAAATCAGCCCCATCTCCAGTGCATAGTCCATCGGGTGTACCCAGATTTCTGTGAAGAAACTCCAGCGTCCCAGCAGCTCGACACAGTTCCACGCAATGATGGCGGTCGGAATCGCGTAGCGGATGGCGGTGGCAACGCGCCAGAATCGCAGCAGGCGGTTGATCAGGTAGATCGCCCAAATCGTGTTGGCGAAAAACAGTACGTAGACGACCGGGTGCGTTTCGCCAAGAATCGCTTCGTCGTAGATCAGCAACAACGCGAGGTAGAAGAACCAGATGACGTAAATGGTCTCGAGCGCGGTGATCGCAGCGAAGTTTCGCTGGTAGCCGCGGCTCGGTTTACCGGTGCTCATCTTCAGGTTGCGCTGGAACCAGTGGAAGAAGTTGCAGCGGGTCTCCTTGTTCAGCAGAAAGTACACCAGCGTCGCCATCATCACGCCGAGCGACGATGACATCAGCAGGTATTCGGGTTTGGTTGCGATCTCACCGCTCGCATCCAGCACTGGTTGTACGTCGAGGTGCCACGCGTAGGCGACGAACGAGAACTCGACCCAGCCGGTCCATAAAAACGTTCCCGCGAAGAATCCCAGCCAGGTGGCCGGAACCTCGTTTTCGTTCTTCATGCCGATAAACAGCAGCCACGCGCCGAACAGGCCCATCGCGATCGCGGAATGAAATACATACTCCTCACCGAAACCCTTTTCCATCAGGATCATGACGGTGTGGCCGAGCGCCTGAACCAGGAACACGACGAAGAAAGCGAACAGGCCGATGAACGGCGGGCGGGCAAGTGTTTTTACGATCGAACTCATCGGTTCGTCTCCTGGAGCAATAAAAATCCGCGCATCGAACGGCGGAACAGTGTTTCGAATTCATTGTGCTGCGAGTAGGTCTCGAGAACAGGGATAGTCGTGCGTGCCAGCAAACGGCCCGTGAGATTGGCGCTACCGTTGAGGAAGATGCCTGACGTTTCGATGGACTTGAGCGTTCGCAAGAGCTTTTCGCGGAATGTCAGATGCACGTCCTCGAACAAATAGAAGTGGACCCCGCCGACACGTATCGAAACCCTCAACGCGTCGGGACTCGATTTCCACAGATCGAGATACATATCGAAGACGGCATCCATGACCTGCTGCGGCGACCGCGAGCCGATGGCGTCGAGCGTGACGATTCCCTGCTCGAAAACAGGGCGAATGATATTCGCCAGGACCTGATCGCGGTTCGAGAAGAAGCGGTAGAAGCTGCTGCGCGCGATCTCGGCCGCGGCGATGATATCTTCTACGCTGACATTCTCGAATCCATTGGCGATGAAAAGTCTTGCGCTCTCGTCCAGTATCCGTTGTCGTGTTCGACCCTGACGATTCCGAATTTTCGGGCTCAGGGCGACGGCGGCGTTGTCGGTGGGCATTTCGGCCATCTCCTTAAACGAACACTAGTGTATCACTTCGAACATGCTTGTTTCAAATTTTTTCGTCTACTCGATATCGATTTTCAACTAACTGAAAAACATGGAAAAAAGCCCCATTTTCGTTGTATTCTCGCAACTCTGGGTGGCCTCGGGGTGGCCGCTCGTGGCCCGAACAATCAGGAGTGACACATGCGTGACCTGTTACAGAAATTTCTCGATCAGGAGATTTCACGGCGCGAATTCAGCCTTGGACTGACTGCGCTGGGACTCAGCAGCTCCGCTGCGCAGGCCGTCGTCGCCGACGTGGCGATCGATCCAGTTCCGCGCGACGGAGTCCGGATAGAAGGCACGGGCGCGGAGGTGCTGCTCCAGACTTTTATCGCCGCTGACCTGAAGTACCTGTTCGGGACGACGGCGACGGGTATGTCGCCGTTATTCGATGCGATGACGCTCAAACCGGATGTCGATTGGATCATGTCCGTGGCCGAGTCGCAGGCGACCGCGATGGCACATGGTTATGAACTAGCGAGTGGCGGAACGGCCGTGGTATTCGTTCCCGGTGTGGCGATACCGAGCACGATGAACATGCTGTACAACGCGTGGAAGGATCGTTCCTCGCTCGTCGTGTTTTCCGATGCGCCGTCGAACGCGATGCCGTTTCGAAACATGTTTCAGCAGATGGAGGACTGGGTCGAGCCGATGATTCAGTTCACGAAGGCGCGCTGGCAGATCGACGACCCCAGGCACATTAGCGAGCTGTCGCGGCGGGCGTTCAAGCTTGCGGGCACTTCGCCGGGTGGTCCGGTCCATGTGCGGATCCCGGCCAACGTTCTTGGCGCTCGGGAGCAGAGTCAGCGGGTATATCCACAAAGTCGTTTCGCCGTGCCGGTGGAGATGCATCCGAAACCCGAGCTGATCGAGCAGGTGGCGAAAGACCTGCTGCAGGCCGAGCGGCCGATGATCACCGTCGGACCGGAGGTCACGCGTGCCGGCGCAGTTGAGGCGCTAGTCGAGCTGGCCGAATTGCTGGGGGTACCGGTCGCGCAGGGGTACAGCGCCTATGGCGACTTTCCGTGGCGTCACCCGTTGTGGAGCGGGTTTCACGGGCTCGGCGTGCCGAGCAGCCTGGCCGGCACGGACTTGTTCATCAATCTCGGCGGCGCGATGCCCGGCCCGGGGATATTCACATCGCCGCCACCCAAGTCCGCCATGGTGGTCGACGCGCGCGTTGAATATGATGCGATCGGCATGACGTACCCGATCGACATCGCAATTGCTGCCGGCATTCGCGAGACGGTCGTCGACCTGACGGACGCCGTGCGCGCGATGGCAACAGAAGAGAGGCTGCGCGCACTTGCAGAGCCGCGGCTGGCAGCATGGCGTGACAAGCAGGCGAAGCGCGATACGCAACGCCGCGATAAGGCACGTGAAATGTGGGATGCAAGCCCGATGTCATGGCCGCGTATATCAGCGGAACTCGATCTCGCGCTCGAAGACGACGCGATCATCGTGCCGGAACTCGACTACCGCACACCGTTCTACTGGATGGACTTCGATATCGGCAAGAAGACGGTGATCGGTCAGACCACCGGGTTCGCGCTGGGCTGGGGCATCGCGGCCGCGCAGGGCGTCAAGATTGCGCAACCGGATCGGCAGGTCGTCTCGCTCGTCGGCGACGGCGCCGTCTTGTTTGGCGAGATCGAGGCGCTATGGAGCGCAGCGCGCTATGAAATCCCGATCATCATCGTCGTGTTCAACAATCTCAGCTACGACAACGAGCGCAACCGTCTGAAGAACTTGTCGCCGCTCTACAGCAGCAAGAAGACGCGTGAACAGTGGCGCGACATCAGCGGCTATCTGGGTGACCCGGACGTTGACTTCGTCGGCATCGCTAACAGCTTCGATATTCCGGGCGAGCGCGCCACGACGCCGGCTGAATTTCGCAAGGCCTTGCGGCGGGCGCGAGACGTGACGAGAGAAGGACGGCCTTACCTGATCGATGCGATGATCATGCAGGTCGACCGGAAAGGTAAGCGCACGGAAGAGGTCTGGTATCCGGAGCTGTCCATCGCCGGGAGGCGCAGTCGCAAAGTCTGAGAGCTAACTGCTGGTCTGGACGCGCTGCGGGTTATCGTCGACGGACCCGGTCGGATCATGCGTGATGGCCCGACCGACCGTCATGGCCCGACCAAAAGGGGACGGTCGGGCCATGTTGGAGGATTCGTCGGTCGATCGGGCCGGCCTGTGCGATGCGCCCTGCATCGATTATTCGGAGGCTTCAGGCACGTCGCTGGTGGCGACGACCTGCACCTGATCCATCCGCTGCTGCATGGCGACCCGTTGGGCGCGTGCCCGTTCGAGATTGCTGCGCGCGACCCGATCAGCACCGCGGCCTTCAATCGCCAGCTCGAAGTCCTGAATCGCCGCTTCGTAGTTGCCGATCGAGATGTTGTAGGCGCCGCGATTGTTGTAGGCATGGCCCGAGTACCAGCCGCTCTCGACCGCCCGGTCACAGGCTTCCTGTGCTTTCTCGTGCTGCTGCGTCATCGTGTACGCGGCGCACAAATCGATCAGCGCGGGTACGCGGGTCGAATGGGGTTGTCGTCCGCCGTCGGCGCGCTTGCTGAGTTTCTCGATGCCGGCCTCGTAACGACCCTTCTCGATGTCTTCCGCTCCGTAGAGGTCCGTGTCATGAATCAACGTCTGGATGCGGCCCTCATCGTCCGCGACCGCGACCTGGCCGAATGCCAGCATGGCCCCGCAGATCGCGAGAATCGGGCGACGTGCTCGGAGGATTTTGGTTGTCGATGCGTTCATTGTCTGTGCTCCTGAAAATGTGTGGGTTCACTAGGTATCTGCCGCGAGGTTCCCGGTTATCTCACCCCGCGTTGATTTTTTTTCGTCCGGCTGGAAATACGGCGGTGTGGTAGATTCCGGGGCTATGCGGTGTGGGTTCGAGGAGCTTGCGAGTTGACCGAGGCGGTGCCCAATTCCGGCGACGAGCAGAGTGTGGCGGCCGATCTGGTCGGCCGCATTGCGCGCGGCGACGCAGCCGCGGAGACCGAGCTCTGGAACCGCTACAGCCGCGGGCTTTTATTCCTGCTTCGTCGGCGTACCGGTGACCCGGACCTGGCGGACGATCTGCGCCAGGAGACCTTCCGGATCGCCCTCGAAAAGCTGCGTACAGGCGGGCTGGCAGATCCGGGACGCCTCGCCGCGTATCTTCGCGGCATAGCGGTCAATCTCGTCACCGGCGATTGGCGGAAGCGCTTTCGTCGCAATACGTCGCCCGATTCCGACATTGTCGCCGCGGCCGGGGACGACAGCTCGAATCCGATGGACGAGGTGTCCCGCCAGCAGATAGCCGCCGCCGTTGCCGAACTGCTCAACGAACTCGGCGTGACGCGCGACCGTGAGATCCTGCGGCGTTTTTACGTGGACGAGGCGGACAAGGCACAGATCTGTGGCGAACTGGATATCAGCCCGACGCATTTCAATCGTGTGCTGTTCCGGGCGAAACAG
>CAZISL010000107.1:0-5149 GCA_964541975.1 uncultured Chromatiaceae bacterium
CGCCTGAGTTCAACGCGTTGTTCGGGCGCCTGCCGAACGATCGTCGCCGATTGTTCGACCTGACGAGCATCATCGAAGACGAGGACAAGACGGCCATCCTGCATCGGCTGGACCGCCTGTCCGTCGGCTACACCGCCGCCAAGACCGTCGTGCGGTTCGGACGCCAGGCGATTACGTGGGGTAACGGCATGATCTACACGCCGATGGATATCTTCAATCCATTTGACCCGGCCGCCATCGATACCGAATTCAAGACGGGCGACGACATGCTGTATGGGCAATACCTCAGGGACTCGGGTGACGACGTACAGACCGTCCTGGTGTTCAGACGCAACCTGATTACCGGTGATGTGGAGGCCGACGAGAGTTCGCTTGCGTTCAAATACCATGGCGTCGGTGCGAACCACGAGTTCGACGCGCTCGCGTCACAGCACTATGGCGAACCTCTGTTTGGTCTTGGCGGCAACCGCGGCATAGGCGGTGCGGTATTGCGCGGCGAAGTGACGGTCGCGTTGACCGAGGATGACGACGCGGTCGCGTCTCTCGTGACGAGCCTCAGTTACTCCTGGATGTGGGGTGGCAAGAACGTCAGTGGCGTCGCCGAATATTTCTTCAATGGTTTCGGCCAGCGCGACGGCAATTACGACCCGGATAGCCTGGCGCAGAATACCGAACTGCTGGAACGACTCGCGCGCGGGGAATTATTTACCCTCGGCCGGCACTATGTCGCTGCGGCCGCGACGATCGAGGTGACACCTTTGTTTCTCTTGATACCGAACGCGTTCGTCAATCTGTCCGACGGAAGCATGCTATTGCAGCTCGTGACGCAGAACGATTTGCGTGAGAACTTGCTGTTACTCGCCGCCTTAAACATACCGGTCGGCCCCGACGGCAGTGAGTTCGGCGGAATCGAGACGGGTCTCCCCAACCAGTACTTGTCGACCAGCCTCGGCGTGTTCGCGCAGATAAACTGGTATTTCTGACCGCCGGTGTCAGGCAGGTGCGTCGCCGGCAATACTCTGCGACAGCTGTTTCAGGATATTGGTCAGGCTGGTCGATTCGCCGTTGCCGCTGCCTGACTCTTGCTTTAGCCGGCTCAGCTGCTTGACCCGGTTCTTCCAGACTTCCTGTTCTTTGCGGCCGGCTTCCGTCGGATGAAGCACGCGCCGGCGCCGGTCGCTTGAATCGATGACTTCTCTCAGGTGACCGATCCTGACCTGGTCACTGACGTATCGCGATACATTGGATTTCGGCAGTTGCGTAATGTCAGCCAGCTCGGACATCGTGATGTGTTCGCCCGCATCGTCGAGCATCAGGATGGTCAGCACCAGCAGGACTTCGCCGGTCGGGTGCCCCCCGTAGCGGTGCATCGCCAGAAATGTAGAACTCCAAGCAAGCTCGAAAAGCGTAGCGTCAGGAATCACGATGGTTAGCTTCTGTCTATGAGTATCCGACACATATTACGCTCGCCCGGCAGCAATGCCAGTCGTGGTTTGCCGCAACTTCTCTAATTCCTCCATGTTTTCTAAACTTGCGCGTCCAATAGTTCGTTTCGCCTTTTCGTCTGGGTCAGTCCTGATAAAGCCTTGACCTTAGAGTTAGATTTAAGGTTGATAATCACCCGCGATTCTCACCTAGAGGCAAAAAGGAAGTACCTTGTTTACACCGAGAAGTTTTCACCAAGCGGCTTTAATTATATCAATTATTGTATTGATTTATAACAGTATTAGTCTGGTCAATGCCGGGCCACCGCTCGTCACCGATGATACCGGCATCGTTCCCTTGAACGAGTGGCAATTCATCCTGAGTGTGCAGGGCGAATCCCGTCCGGCCACTGACTCGGGGTCGCTACCCGCGGTTGAACTGACCTATGGTTTTTTCAAGGATATGAACCTGACGGGCGTTATTCCTCGGCAGTATGTGGAAGATCGGGGTGAGCCTAGCAAGACGGACTTCGGTAACGCACAGATCAACTACAAGTGGCTGTTCTACGACAGCGACGTTAATGACAGCGAGGGACTGACGCTGGCGATATCACCTGTCTATTCCTTCCCGCTGACGAAGAGCTCACGCATTCGTGGTCTGGCAGAGGATGTCCGTGCGCTGAGCATGCCGGTCATTGGGTCGCTGGTAAAAGGGCGTTGGGAATTCGTGGCGCAAGCCAGTTATGACATTGCATCGGGCGAGGGCAGTGTGGACGGACTCGGTTACGGCGTCTTTGCTGTGTTCAACACGACGGACTCGCTGCAATTGATGGCGGAGATTTATGGCGCGGAACTGTCCGGTGATGGTTTTGTTGATGCGGGCCTTAACTATGATGAAGGTTTTATGAACTGGCGTCTCGGCGCACTTTGGATGATGGGTAAGGGTTTCAGTTTGCTGGCTGCCTATGGCGGACGTATCGAGTCCGATTTGCCGGTAGATCAGGAACTGGACTACGACTTTTTCCTCGGGCTGCAGTACGACACAGAGTAGTGCGCTGGCAGCTTTGTCGGCTTCTACGCGTAAATAATATGCGCCTGGGGCACCAAATAAGAAAAGCCACGCACAGCGTGGCTTTTCTTATTTGGTGCCCAGGAGAGGACTTGAACCTCCACGGGGTTGCCCCCACTGGCACCTGAAGCCAGCGCGTCTACCAATTCCGCCACCTGGGCTCTGATCGCGCCCGGATTCGTCCGGGGATCGTCGAGTGGCGGGACTGTACTGGCAGCCTGTATGCTTGTCAACGCAATGAAACAGACTGTAATTCCAAGCGGTGGCTAGGCGCCGTCAGGCCGGTCCGCGATCCGGTGGCAACCGTTCCAGGCAATCGCGGCGATACGAACACCCCGTCCCCGATGCGTCGACGATCCTGCAGGCGCTGGAGGATCACGGTGTGCCCCTCGGGTTCGATGACCTGGCGGAAAAGCTCGATGTCGAAGGTGAGCGGGCCCAGCGTGCGTTGCGTCGCAACCTGCAGAAGATGGCTTCTTCCGGCCGGCTGCTGATCAATCGCAAGAGCGAGTACTGCCTGCCTGCGAAGCTCGGCGTCGTGTCCGGGAAGGTGTCCGCGCATGCCGACGGCTATGGCTTCCTCGTCCCCGATGAGGGCGATACCGACATTTTCCTGCCGTTCCAGGAGATGCGGCAATTGCTGAACGGCGATCGCGTTGCGGTGCGTGTCACCGGCTCGTCGCGGGGTAAACCGTCCGGCAGCGTTGTCGAGATACTGGAACGTGGCAAGCAGACCGCAGTCGGTCACTATCGGCGCGAGCACGGTGTCGGCTTCGTCAATGAGGCCGGGCGATCGCCGCATCATTTCATCATCCCGAACCATCATCGCGGGGGGGCGAAATCGGGCGACCTGGTCAAGCTGGAAATCATCGAATATCCGTCCGATCGGCTTGAGGCACAGGGGAAGATCGTCAAGGTCCTCGGCGATCCCGCGGACCCGGGCATGATCACCGACGTCGCGATCGAGCAGTTCGAAATTCCCGTCGAGTTTCCATCCGCCGTCAACGCCGAGGCGGACGGTTACGGAGACGAGGTGCGGACGTCGGACAAGCGTGACCGAGTCGATCTTCGCGACCTGCCGCTAATCACGATCGACGGTGCAGACGCGCGTGACTTCGACGACGCGGTATTCGCCGAGCCGGACGGTGATGGCTGGCGCCTGATCGTCGCCATCGCCGACGTCTCGCATTACGTCCGTCCGGACAAGCCCCTCGACCAGGAGGCGGCGAAGCGGGGCACGTCCGTGTATTTCGCCGATCGCGTCGTGCCGATGCTGCCCGAATCGCTGTCGAACGGCCTGTGTTCGTTGAACCCGAAGGTGGATCGCCTGTGCATGGTCTGTGACATGCATGTCGGGTCGGGCGGCAAGGTGTCGAAATCGCGTTTCAATCGCGGGCTCATACGTTCCGCCGCGCGCATGACCTATGAGCAGGTCGATGAAATCCACAACGGCGACGTGTCTGCGCGCAAGAAATATTCGAGAATAATCCCACAAATATATAATTTATATGGAGTTTACGCTTCCCTCTTGAACGCGCGCCGGCGGCGCGGTGCGCTCGACCTGGATTTGCCGGAGGTGCAGGTGATCATGGGCGACGACAGCCATATCGACCGCATCGTCCCGCGACGGCGCAACGATGCCCATCGGCTGATCGAGGAATGCATGATCGCGGCCAACGTCGAGGCCGGCCGTTTCCTGCGCCGGGAGCAGCTCGCATCGCTGTATCGCGTGCATGACAAACCCGAGGAAGACCGTTTCGAGGACCTGCGCGTCCTGCTGCAGGAAGTTGGCTTCAAGGTCCCGGACGAGGCCCGCACCGACCCCGGAAAACTCAATAGCCTGCTGGAACAGATAGCGGATCGCCCCGACTATGCCGTGCTGGCGGTCGCGGTGTTACGGAGCCTGAGCCAGGCGGTATACCAGCCGCACAACATCGGCCATTTCGGTTTGGGCCTGTCCACCTACGCCCATTTCACCTCGCCGATTCGCCGTTACCCGGACCTGCTGGTGCACCGCGCCATTGGCCATCGCATCGACGGCGGCAAGACGGGTGCGTTTCGCTACGATCAGGCGGCGATGGAGCAACTCGGCAAGACCTGCTCAATGCTCGAGCGGCGCGCCGAGGATGCGACCCGGCAGGCCGAGGCACGTTATAAATGCGCGTACATGCTGGACCATTTGGGCGACGTCCTGCCGGGTATCGTGACCGGCGTGACCCATTTCGGCCTGTTTGTGACCCTCGACGAGCTGTTCATCGATGGCCTCGTGCACGTGACCAGCCTCGGCAACGACTATTACCACGCGGAGCATGGCGGGCTGCGTCTGACGGGCGAGCGGACCGGACGGAGTTTCGGGCTCGGCGACGCGGTCACGGTCAGGGTCCTGAGGGTCGATATCGACGAGGCCAAGCTTGATTTTGGACTGGTCGATGAAGACGACGATGCGCCTGGCAAAGACCGGGCATCGGCCCGCCGCGGCCGACGGCGGAAACGCCTTTAGAGGCAACCCGGTGGCAGATCATCCAACCCGGCAACGAACGCTGGTCGGTATCAATGCCGTCGCGACCACGCTGCGCCGCGCGCCGGACAGCATCGTGCGCCTCTGCCGCCAGCGAGATCTCGGTGCGCGCCGCGCCGCGCGGCTGGACGCCGCGCT
>CAZISL010000108.1:0-8152 GCA_964541975.1 uncultured Chromatiaceae bacterium
TCCGCGTGACCCTGGAGGGTCAGACGGACGAGGTCGTGTTCGACTCGGGCGAGGTCGCCCTGGCCGACAACGATGACCTGCTGATCGTCGCGGTCGAAGCGACGGGTGCCGGCACGGCGCCGATCAGCCTGATGCTGCTGGCCGATAGTGGCGTCGCTGAACTGCGGTCGGCGGAAACTCCGGCAAACCTGCGCGTCGTGCATGACTCGCCGGATACGCCTGCTGTAGATGTCGTCGTGAATGGCGATTTCGCCAACCCGCTGATCCCAGGCATCATATATCCGGAAGTGGTTCCAGCGGACGGTTATGCGTCCGTGCCGGCCGCTACCTATGATGTCGTGGTCACCGACTCGGCGACGCAGGGTCTTATGCCCATCATGGAGCAGCTCACGGTCGCTGCCGGCTCCGAGACCACCGTAGCGGCGGTCGACTTCCTGGCAGATGTGCGGCTGCTGTTGCTGGCGGACGACAATCGTCGCCTCGCGACGGCCGCCAAGGTGCGTCTCGTGCACGGCTCACCGAGTGCGGGCCCGGTCGACATCTATGTCACGGCCGACGGCGATATCGCGAACGTCGACCCGAACTTCGAAGATGTGCCGTTCGAGGCGGATACGGGCTACGTCGAACTCGCCGAGGGTTCGTACGTCGTGACGGTCACGGGTCCCGATTCCAAGACGCCGGCATTTACGCCTGTCCCGATCGCGGTCATTAATAGTGGCGTCTACACGGCGATCGTCAGGGACGCTCCTGGAGGCGGAGCCCCGTTCAGTGTGATCACACTCGACGACTTCTGATCGAGTCGTTGTGACCGTGCGCTCTCAGGATCCCGTCGTTCGCGACCCAGCGGGCGGCGGGATCTTACTTTTCCTCGGGTGCTGCGATCTGACTCAGCTCCAGCCCGTTGTCCTGCAGGTACTCGATGCGTATGCCGATGTTTTCGGCGGACTCGACGAGCTTGCGCTTGATGGCCCAGTTGCTGATCAGCGGGGGCATCCAGAAATCAGGTTTGAATTCGGCTTCGTAGGTGATTCGGGTGCCGCGTTCATGCCGCGCGAGTTTCCAGTTCGATTCATACACATCGAAATCGCTCTGCTCCGGAAGCGCCGTCGTATGGATTTCCTCGTAGGGCGTCGACTCGATTCGCTCCAGCCTTTCGGCCGACCGGCAGAAGAACATCACGCAGGCCTCGACGCGGGTGTAGGCGAGGACCTCGTCGGGATCATCGCTCTCGACGAATCGCGTTTCGGGGATGCCCGACGAGATCTTGTAGAAATTGTCGTAGTCGATCAGCGTCGCGTAGATAAAGTCGGGCGGCGCTTCCACGATGCTCTCGCCGAAGACATGGTAAACGCCATCTTCCTTGTCGACGGTCGCCTCGAGAACCTCGACCGAATTCGCCGCATGCGCCACCAGCATTGCGACGCTCATCACTATGTAACGAATCTGATTCACCTATACTCCACTTTCAGCCCAGCAGCCGATCGTCCGCTCGCCGCATGACACCTGCAATACCCGTCAACTCCCCGTGCATCAGCGTCTGCGTCATCAACGAGGAGACAGGTTACTGCCTCGGTTGCTTCAGAACCATCGAAGAGATCTCGAATTGGGCGCGTCTGCCCAGCGACCACCGGGCGGAGATCATTCACCAGCTCGAACGCCGGCGTCAATCCTCGGAATGAAAAGGTGAAAAGGGGGACACTCTGCTTTTGGCCGCTTGGCGGCCAAAAGCAGAGTGTCCCCAAATATTACAAATATTAGCTGCCTGGGCCGAAAAACAGGATCCGGGTCAGCGTCGTGTAGCCACCCTCGATGGCCATCATCCCGACCAGCACCAGCAGGAACGCCGGCGGCAGCAGAATCGCGTAGATCAGCGCCATGCGCTCCCACGCCATGTGCATGAAGATCGCCACGATCAGGCCGGCCTTGGCCCACATGAAAGTGATGATCAGGATCCAGCGGAGGTAGCCCTCGAAGTGAAAGTAGTCGACGGCGTACGAGAATCCGCTGAGTACGAACAGCAGAGCCCAGATCTTCAGATAAAGGCCGATCGGGTGTTGTTGCCCGCCTTCGGTGGTCCCGGCTTCAGCTGACATGTCGATTCCTCACCAGAGATAGAAAAACGCGAAAATAAAGACCCAGACGAGGTCGACGAAGTGCCAGTACAGGCCCGCTATCTCGACGATCTCATAACCGCGGCTCTCATAGTCGCCGCGCAATACCTTGAAGGCGACGATCAACAGATAGATTACGCCGCCGGTGACGTGCAGGCCGTGGAAGCCTGTGATCATGAAGAAGGCCGAGCCGAATTGCGGTGCGCCGAACGGATTGCCCCATGGCCGCACGCCTTCGGAAATCAGCTTCGTCCACTCGAACGCCTGCATGCCGACGAACGACGCGCCGAACAAGGCGGTGACCAGCATCAGGGTCGCCGTTACCTTGCGGTTGCGCGCGTAGCCGAAGTTCACGGCCATGGCCATCGTGCCGCTCGACGTGATCAGGATGAACGTCATGATCGCGATCAGGATCAGCGGGATGTCCTGGCCGAACATGTGCAGCGCGAAGACTTCGCTCGGGATCGGCCACGGCTCCGTCGTCGAGATCCGGACCGTCATGTAGCCCGTCAGGAAGCACGAGAAGATGAACGTGTCGCTGAGCAGGAAGATCCACATCATCGCCTTGCCCCACGGGACGTGGAACGTCTGCTTGTCGGCGGACCAGTCCGTGACGACTCCGGCCATGCCGTCAGGCAATGCGACGGCCGCGTCTCCGGTGCTCATTTGCTCTTGTGCCATACCCCAGAATCCTCAGGTCGATAACAGCAAACCCAGTAAAACCACCCAGACCAGCAACAGGAAGTGCCAGTATGTCGCGCACAGCTCGACGCTGAGCTGGACTTCGTAGCCGGCGAAAGCCCGCCACGTCGCCTTGGCCCAGACCAGCAGCCCGCCCAGCAGGTGCAGGCCATGCAGCCCGGTCAACAGATAGAAGAAAGAGTTGGCCGGATTGTCGGCCAGCAGATAGCCGGATGCCTGGAGTTCATTCCAGGCGCCGAGCTGGCCGGCCAGGAAGCCGAAGGTCAGCAGGCCGCTGATGATCAGTCCGTGCCGAATGCCGGCCGGTTTCATCTGTTTTGCTTGCGACTTCGTGTACTCGAACGCGACGCTGGCGAGGATCAACACGATCGTGTTGAGCCACAGGATCGACGGTTTCGGCAGCGGTACCCAGTCCGTCGTCAGCTCGATGCGCATCTGGTACGCGACCGTGAACAGCCCGAAGACGCCCGCCAGCGTGAACATGAACGCCCACAGTCCGATCTTGGCCGACGGTATGGTGGACAGCGGGCCGTCGTCGGACTCGACGACGCCGGCGTCGGTCCAGGGCTTATGCAGCAGCGTCTTCAGCAGGCTCATGTGTGGGCCCCGTGAGCGTCGCCAGTCTCGTGTGACTGGCCGGTCGTCTCATCCGAAGGTTTGTTCTGCGGGATGAAGTCGTCGACGGCACCCGGCACGCTGTAGTCGTAGGCCCAGCGGTAGACCACCGGGAGCTCCGGTCCCCAGTTACCGTGATGCGGCGGCGTGTCCGGCGTCTGCCATTCAAGCGTCGTGCACTCCCACGGGTTCGGCCCCGATTCTTTGCCCTTGAATAAACTCCAGAAGAGGTTGAACAGGAAGACGAGCTGGACGGCGGCGACAATCAGTGCAGCGATCGTGATGCTGACATTGACGTCTGCGACCGAGTCCATCATGAACTCCGTGTCGCCGTTCGCGAAATAACGCCTCGGTACCCCGAGAAAGCCGAGGTAGTGCATCGGCAGGTAGATCGAGTAAGTACCGAGGAAGGTCAGCCAGAAGTGGAATCTCCCCATTGTGTCGTCGAGCATTCGGCCGGTCATCTTCGGGTACCAGTGATAGATGGCCGCCATGACCACCAACACCGGCGATACGCCCATGACCATATGGAAGTGCCCGATCACGAAGTAGGTATCGGATAGCGGCAGGTCGACGGCGACGTTGCCGAGGAACAGGCCGGTCAGGCCGCCGTGGGTGAACGTGAAGATGAACCCGATGGCGAACAGCATCGGCACGGTCAGCCGGATATTGCCCTGCCACAGGGTCAGCACCCAGTTGTAGACCTTGATCGCGGTCGGCACGGCGATGATCAGCGTCGTTGTCGCGAAGAAGAAGCCGAAGTACGGGTTCATGCCGCTGACATACATATGGTGCGCCCAGACGATAAAACTGAGCCCGCCAATAGCAACAATAGCCCAGACCATCATCCGGTAGCCGAAGATGTTCTTGCGTGCGTGCGTGCTCAGGACGTCCGACACGATGCCGAACGCGGGCAGCGCGACAATGTAGACCTCGGGGTGCCCGAAGAACCAGAACAGGTGCTGGAACAGCACCGGGGTACCGCCATCGTTGGTGGTGTTCTCGCCGAGCGAGATCATCGCCGGCATGAAGAAACTGGTCCCGAGCAGCTTGTCGAACGTCATCATGATCGCGCTGACGAGCAGGGCGGGGAAGGCCAGCAGGCCGAGGATCGTCGCAACGAAAATGCCCCAGACCGACAGCGGCATGCGCATCAGCGTCATGCCCTTGCAGCGCGCCTGCAATACCGTCGTGACGTAATTCAGGCCGCCCATCGTGAACGCGATGATGAACACGCCGAGCGAGACCAGCATCAGGATGATGCCGCCGTCTGAGCCGGGCGTGCCGTTGCTGATGGCCTGTGGTGGATACAACGTCCAGCCGGCGCCCGTCGGTCCGCCGGTCACGAAGAAGCTGGCCATCAGGATCAGCACGGCCACCAGGTATACCCAGTAGCTCAGCATGTTCAGGAACGGAAAGACCATGTCCCGAGCGCCGATCATCAGCGGGATCAGGTAGTTGCCGAAGCCGCCGAGGAACAGGGCGGTCAAAAGGTAAATCACCATGATCATGCCGTGCATCGTGACGGCCTGGTAATACATCGTCGGGTCGATAAACGAGAAGTCGTTCGGGAACGCCAGCTGCAGGCGCATCATGCCGGACAGCACGAGCGCGACGAGCCCGACGGCAATCGCGGTCAGTGAGTACTGAATGGCGATGACCTTGTGGTCCTGACTCCAGATGTACTTCGTGACGAAGCTCTGCGGGTCGTGAAGTTCCGCGTGTTGATCTGCGATCGCAACGTATGCCATCCGAACCTCCTGCTGGTTCTTTTAATTTATGCTCGCGGTCAGCGTTCGATCATCGCGACCGCCGCTTCCGTGCCTGGTTCCTGTTCGTCCATGCCTTTCAGCGTGTTGATGTAGGCGATGACATCGTTGATCGCCTGATCATCGCGAAGAATCTCGGCCATCAGGCCCATCTGCCAGCCGTAGCCATCTTTCGGGTGACCGCCGCGGATACCATCCTTGAAATTCTGTAGCTGCGCGGCCAGGTACCAGTCGCTCATGCCGGCCTGGCGCGGCGCGCTGACCGACCAGATGCCTTGGCCCTGTTTGCCGTGACAGGCCCCGCAATTTCGATAGAGCCGTTTGCCACGATCCAGGTCGCCGGAAATCGTTGCGGGCGCCGGGTTATCGGGCAGTGTCTGGATATACGCGATGACGTTGTCCACGGCTGCGTCGCTTGCCAGCGTCATTGCCATCGGCCGCATCTGCTGGCCATAGATATCATCTTCATGTGCGCCACGGATTCCGGCTTTGTAGTTGTTCAGTTGCTGACGCAGGTACCAGTCTTCCTGCCCGGCCAGCTTCGGCGCGTTCAGTTGTTGGTTGCCTTCGCCGTTGGTTCCGTGGCACGCGACGCAAACCTGGTACTGAGCTCGTCCGACGGCTGCGTCGCCGGCGGGCGTGGCCAGAATCTCGGCGTAGGTCGGGTAACCGGACAGCCATGCGTCGAAATCCTCCTGCGTGTCGACGACGACCTTGCCGCGCATCGTGTGATGCGCGATTCCGCACAGTTCCTCGCATAGGATTTCGAAGGTGCCGGTTCGCGTGGGTTCGAACCAGACATAGGAAACGAGGCCGGGCACGAGATCCATCTTGACGCGGAACTGCGGCACGGCGAAGTCGTGCAATACGTCCTGCGAACGCAGCAGGGCGGTGACCGGCTGATTGATCGGCAGATGGACGATGTTGCTGTTGATCAGGACGTCGTCCTGACCGGCCGGGTCATCCGGCTGCATGCCGAACGGGTTGTCGGCGTTGATCAGATTCGCGTCGACCAGGCCCAGCTTGCCGTCCTCGCCGGGGAACCGGAACTGCCACTGCCATTGCCGGCCGACGGCCTCGAACGCCGCCGAGTTTTCCGGAATCTTGACGAAGTTAGCCCAGACGACCAGGCCGGGGGCGAGCATGGCAATGACGCCGATCGACGTGATGACCGTCAGCCAGAATTCGAGTTTCTTGTTCTCGGGTTCGTACTTCGCCCGCCTGTCAGGGCTATAGCGAAACTTGATAACGCAATACGCGAGGAAGAGGTTAACTGCAAGGAACACAGCCCCCGTTACCCAGAATGTGATGTTGATCGTAAGGTCGATCGTGCCCCAGTTGGACGCGAGCTCGGTGAACCACCACGGGCTCAGGAAGTGAAAAACTACAGATCCGATAACCAGCAGAACCAATACAACTGCTATCGCCATGCTCGCGTATCCCCTGGATTCGTTTCGGTTGCGGCCCCCCGGCCTGCAACTAAGCCGTGTTGCGTTCGGTACTCGTGATTGCCGTTGTTATGTCCGTATGTGCACGGTATTTCCGTATTGACAATGCAAAACCATTATGTGGGAAACGAAATTAAATGCCAATCGCAACTTTCGGCCCGTTCGTTACCGCATTCCAACGCGCGTCGCGGAAAGCCGCTGGACCCGTCTGCTAGACTTCGTCGTTCCGTCAGATTATCCGCAGGTTTTCGCATTCGCTGGGTCGCATCACCCCGCCGCCAGCCAGAGCCCCGAAATGGACAACACCGCCCGAACTAATTTTCCCGCTTACTGGGTGATGACCGCCGTTGCGTTGATCGCTCTGGTTCTAATCCTAAGCGAGACGTTCGACCAGATGGTCGGCGTGTGGTTGACTTCGACCAGCTTCAATCATTGCGTGCTCATCGCCCCGATATGCGCCATTCTCATCTGGCAGCGGCGCGATCGGTTGGCGCGAATTTCATACGGCCCGTCTGCCGTCGGATTTCTGGTATTCCTGGTGTTGGCCGGTGCGTGGATGCTGGGAGCGCTCGGGAACCTGGCGGTGCTGCAAAGTTTTGCGTCGGTCGCGATGCTGTCCGCGGCCGTATGGGCGATTTGCGGGAATGCCGTTGCCCGCGAGCTCGCTTTCCCGCTGGCGTATTCGCTGTTCATGGTGCCATTCGGCGCTTTTCTCGTGCCCTGGCTGATGGAGCTGACTGCCGACTTCACAGTTCTGGCGGTCAGGCTATCGGGCGTCGCCGTATTCAAGGACGGCCTGTATTTCCTGATACCGAACGGCAGTTTCAAGATCGTCGAAGCTTGCAGCGGGCTGCGAATGTTGATCGCTTCCGTAGCCATCGGTGTGCTGTTTGCCCATCTTTCGTTCAGGTCGTGGGCACGCCGGATCATCTTCGTCATAGCCATCGTCGTGATGTCTCTGATCGGGAATACGATTCGTGCTTATCTCGTCGTAATGATCGCCAACTTCCGTGGGATCGAAGCGGTCGCCGATCACATTACGGTCGGCTACATCGTGTTCGGCGTCGTGCTCGTGTTGGCTCTCGCCATCGGGTCTCGCTTCACCGACATCGATACGAGCGACGAGTCAGCCATTCCGTCGTCGTCCGCTTCCGTCGCCGGTCAACCCTTCTGGTACGGGGCTCTGGCGAGCGCCGGGATCGTCGCGATCGGCCTGTCCGTTGCTCCGGCGGTAACGACCGTTCAGGCCCGCACGCACAACTACCCGCAACCACCGCCGGTGGAGTTGCCGGCGGTACATGCAGACTGGAGCGGCCCATCGACAGCGCGCGAGGATTGGGCGCCACGTTTCAAAGGTTACGACTATCAGCGCCTGGGCCAGTATTTTCGTGGTTCCACGGTTATCGATGTCGCCATCATCGCGTATTGGCAGCAACTGCAGGGCGCGGAGTTAATCAACTCGTCAAATCGGCTGTTTGACGTTGATCGGTGGACGCAATTGCGTGTT
>CAZISL010000109.1:0-6089 GCA_964541975.1 uncultured Chromatiaceae bacterium
GCGAAGGCCCGGGCGGCGACGGACGTCCTGTCGCACCGTTCCGGGCTGCGAACATAATGGTGGCAGCACCGCACTTATAATCCTGTGATCAGGGTCACGCATCCGGGCCCGTAAGCCGCGGAATCAACGGGTTTTTCAGCGGTTTGCAACCTCGCAAATTATGTCAACCCGGCCGGCTTTCGGCAATCGCCTCAAAGCCACCTCAGCGCGCCTGAAAGCCCTTGGACAGGCTGATCCGGCGCTCGGAATCGATCACGATGGCTTCGTAGTCCGGCAACTTCTCGATAAGTTCCAGCCCGCCCTCGCGGCCGAGCACAAAAACGCTGGTCGACAACCCGTCGGTCATCGTCGCGTCCGGCCCGACGACCGTGACGCTGCGAACGCCGTCGACGGACCTCCCGGTCGATGGACTCAGGATATGGTGGTAGCGGACACCGTCTTCGATGAAGAACCGCTCGTAGTCACCCGATGTCGATACGGCCTCGTCGTCCGCCGCGAGTCGCGTCACGACACCGCTCTCGTCCTCTGGATCCTTAACCCCCACAACCCAGGGGCCGTTACCGCGATCGCCGAGTAATCGCGTATCGCCGCCGGCATTCACCAGGGCGTTCGTGACCCCCTGATCGCGCAACAAGGCGACGACGGATTCGCACGCATAGCCCTTCGCAATGCCGCCGAGATTGATGCGCACGCCCGGGCGCGAAAACCGAATCGTCATCGCGTCCGAATCGAGTTCTACCAGGCGGTAGTCGATCGCCGGCAACGCTTCCTCGATGGCCGCCGCTCCCGGTTTGCGGTTCTCGCGATAGTCGTACATCTGCCCGACGCTGTCGTACGTGATATCGAACGCGCCACTAGTCAATTCCGACAACTCGAGGGCGCGAGAAATCAGCGCGAAAAGCTCCGACCCGATGACGACCGCGCCGTCGGCCGCCGTATCGTTGACGCGCGAAATCTCGGATTCCGCTATGTACGTGCTCATCGACTGCTCGATGCGGTCGAACTCGCGCATGCCCGATGCGATTAATGCTTCGGCTTCATCGGCGTCGTCGTGCCAGATTTCGATCTGGACGCGCGTTCCCATCTTGTCGCTTGTATCGGAATACCACTCGGCGTGCGCCAACGCGGGGCACGCCAGCAAACACAACAAAAGCCATGAACACAACATCACGCGCATATTCTGAGATCCCGGCAACACCGGGGAACGATTAACGATCAACAACGGGGTCAGCGTAGCAGCGCGAGTGGCCGCTCTACAAGCGCGGAATTCGGCCAGATTTGGCCCTGCTCAACGAAAGCGGATCAAAACCAGATCGAGAAGAATACCTGGAAGACGTTGGCGCCGAAGCTGAACAGCGGCTCCTGTCCGGGCGGATATAGCGGCGCGCCATTCTCATCCTTGCCGCGCAGGTCCCGGAAGTCCTGATAATCAAAAAACATGTAGTCATACGCGAAATTCAATTTGGCTTTCTCGACGAATCGCCAGCCGTCCTCGAGCAGGTCATAGCTGACGGACACGCTGAACGAATTGCTGCTAAACGTCGCCATCTCCTTGTCGCGCGCGAGGAAATTCTGCGAGTCGGCAAAAGGGAACAGATCCTGGTAAAAATCGGCCGCACCCTGCGTGTAGTGGCGATAACCGAGATCGAGAACCCATGCCTGTTTCAGCGGGTGCGTGTAGCCAATGTTGAAGTTGTGCGCGTCGATACCCCACGTATCGGTGAAGAACCGATAACCGCCATGGACCGATGCCCGGTATGGCAGGAAATAGCGTGTCTGGAATGACATCGAATTGCTCGAACGCGTGCGCGGATAGACTTCGGCCTGGAACGAATAACCCGACGCCGAATTCGGATCCAGGTAGCGCGTCTGACGGTATGGGTTGTTCAGGAACCCTTCATCCGTGATCGCCTCGTAGTAGAGCCCGAGCAGCATGTTGCGGGTGATGACCTGCGTCAGGCCGACTCGATAGTTACGGCGATCGGCCTCGTCCTGGAATACGCCGTCCGGCTGTCCGTCCGGACCATTCCTGAAGATGTCGTCTGAACCACGGCCATACCCCATCGTCACGGTCGTCATCCCGCCGAACATGTCCTGCGATATGCTGATGTTGAGCGACTCGGCCTTGTAGTCATTCTCGGCGCTATTGGTATACGCGATGCTCATGATCGTGGCGTCATGCAGATAGTCGCCACCGATACTATATTCCTTGCGCTCCTCCTCGTAAGGACTCGCACCGGTCGTCACGACATCGATAGAGGCGCTAGTGATGCTGTCGACATAGTAATTGCCGAACAGAGAGACGGTTTCCTTGATGTTCTTGCGGAGCAGGATCGACGGGCCATCAATGGTCACGTTGTCGCCGCTGTAGTAGTGATACAGCGTATCCGCGCGGTCCTCCGGCAACACGGCCGCCTGGCTCGCGCCGGCAAGCAGCATGAGCGCCACGAACCGCAGGCCGATGCTCGAAAAACGAATTGCCGTGCGACGACTCATACGCTAGTTACACCCGCAGCCCCCGCCGCCGCTGCCGGATGCGCCTCGCGCACCCTCGCGGGCTTCGTGAACGTGATTGATGTACGCGGACGACACCGGATCGCGGTCGAGGAGCATGATCTCGTCGGCGAGGCGGTCGCGCTCGTAGGGCTTAACCCATGGCTCGACACTGCAACCCGTTAGCGACGCACCGATCAGCGCCGCGACCGTCGCTATGCGCAACGTTTTCATCAACCCCTCTCCCTCGCCAGCGTGCGAATCTGATTCATATAGTCGTTCTCATAACCCGGCTTGTAGCCATGATGCAGGTAGCGGACATTACCCTGCCGATCGATCAGCACTGTACTCGGCATCGCGACAACGTCATAGAGTTTACTGACGCCGTTTGCCGGGTCATACAACACCGGGAAACTCACCGGACGATCCTTGAGCCACGCCTGACCGTCGGACGGGTTTTCCTCGACGTTGACGCCGAGCAGCGTGAAACCGAGCGGCTCATATTTCTGGTAGATCGCTTCGAGCAGCGGCATTTCCTGCCGGCAAGGCCCACACCAGCTCGCCCAGAAGTTGATCATGATGACCTGCCCTTTGAGCTCTTCAAGGCTGAAGGGCTGACCCGACGCATCCGTCAGCGTGAAGTCCGGTGCCGGCCCGGTGAACTCGTCGGACGCGCCGACCGCTCCCGGATTCAACACAGACATGACCATGACCATCAGCGCCACGCGCTTCGCAATATCTTTCATTTTCAGCATCATCTTTCCATCCTTGGAGAAACGCACCATCCGTAAAAAGAAAGCACTCAGAAAAACGCACTCAACCCGAACACGATCTCGAAGTTGTGCGTCGTCTTGCTGCTACCCAGCAAGTCCGAATCCCACATCCGGTCGCGAAAATCGACGTGACCGGCCAGCCAATCATTGAACAACATCCGGTAACCCGCGCCGAGTACGAACGAAAAGTAGTCATCGTCCGCGAAACTCGTATTGCCAGCGCCTACAACCACATACAGCGAGCTCGGGAAAGCCCGTTTCCGCCCGATGAACGTCTCGCCCGGCAGGATATTCCAGCCCAACGACAGGTCGTAGTAAGAGAGTTTCCGTTGATCATCGGTCAGAATCGGTGCGCCACCGCTCAGTTTTTCAAAACTGGTCTCGCCGAGCGTAGTCAGGCCGTAGGTGCCCTCGACGAAGAATCCCTCGCTAACGTGATATGCGAGGCGGCCACCGTAGCTGACGTTCGTCTCGAAATCCTCGACGCTCATCAGGCCGACATAGGCGCTGACCTCGAAGTTGTCGTTGTCGATCTTCGGCGGCTTGATGTCGCGCCGCTCGACCTCGGGCTGGATGACGCTCTCGGTTTCGTCGCCAACGGGCTGGGCGGACTTGTTGCGGCCGCCGCAGCCGCTGAGCAACGCGATCGCGAGTACAACGCCGGCCGCTCTCAGAAGAAAAATGAAAATCCTGCCGTCCATGCGTCCAGCTCCTCGTTGCTGTCTGTCTTGGTGAATACGACGTAACTCGTGTACTCGGCGCGCAGGAGGAATCTGCGTCCGACATGCGAGCGCAGGCCGAACCTGACATGCGCTTGCTGATTGGTGCGATCCTCGGCCTGAACGAGGGTCGCTTTCGGCTCGATCTTGATCATGCCCGTGCCGAGTGCGAAGAATGGCGACACGACCCAGCTCGGGAAGGGCTGGTGAAGAAGATCGATACCCAACATCCACCCACTCGAAAAATCGCCGGTAATGTCCGACGCCGATAGCTCGACCGACAGGTTGTCGGTGAACAGATAGGCGCCGTAGGCCGTGATGATGCTGGCACCGTCGAAATCGCCAAGCTGGAAACCGAACTCGCGATTGCGCCGAACGTAGTCGTCCCGATCGGGGTCCTGAATTTCCGTCGGGGACCCGTCCGGATTCAGGGTTTTTGATAACTGCGCCGCCGACGCCCAACCCTCGATGTCGCGGCCCGTGCTGACTCTGAACCAGTCCGTGCGCCGCGTGTGTACCTCGACCGTCTCGCCGCGCTCGACGACATGGAATATCGGGAAGCCCTTGCCAGGCCCGGTGTGCAACTCAATATATGGATCAGCGATCTCAACTATGTAAGGCGCGCGTTTGCCATAAGCGTTTGCGCCGAGGCAACAGCAGGCCAATGCGACGATGAGAATCGCTTTCTTCATGGTTAATTGAGTGGCGCGTCGAACGGGTTATTGAAGTACTGGCCGCCGATATCCAGCCATTCGGCGATCAATTTGAGTTCCGCATTCGTCAGGTAGCCCGCATGCGTGCCGGCATTGCCGAAGCGATCAAAGAAACGCGGCGAGGCCAGAGCTCCCCCGACCGACATCGAAGGCGGCACATTCACCGTCTGGAAGATCGGATCGCCCGTCACCGGGTCAACATCAACCTGGATCAGCACCGGCTGCAGCGCGCCCATATCCAGCTCGAGCTCCTCATCGTTGAACAGCAGCTCCCGATAGGAGTTGAAATGCAATGGCTCGTCGACCGACGGCCCATCGGTCAGCTCAAGCTGCCCGGCGGGTACCTGCAATTGCATCATCGCGTCCTGGCGGTTGTGACACAGCGTGCAGGTAACGTCCGTAACACCGTCCGGCGCGAGACGCGGCTCGCTCCACATCGGATGGATGTTCATCTCGTAATTGATCAGCACGCGGCAGCTGGGCGCCCAGCTCGTCTGACAGGACGCCGTCGTCGGCGCGGACGTCGTCAGGTCTGCGTACTGGTAGGCGAAGGACACGTCTTTGAGGCGTCCCGCAGCGACCTCGTCGGTCCAGATGTCTTCATAGATAATGTCGACGCTCGGCACGATGTCGAAACAATCGGTCGCACAACTGATCCGCGCCTTCGCCTCGGCCATCGTCTCGCCGAAGTCGGCAAAGATTGCCGGATCCGTGTTCGGGAATGGCGAACCGGTCGTGGTCGCGCCCGCATAAGCACTGTCGAAAGCGTCGGCGCGCCCGTGCGAGATTCCGGTTCCCGGCTCGTGACAGCCGTTGCACTTGAGTTCCTCACCCGGACGCACCTGCAGCCAGGCCTGGTGACGCGGCGTGATGCGTTCGCCGAATACGTCGAGCACGCTGATCGACAGGGCGACGTTCGCCGGCACTAACGCGACGACGGAACCGTCAGGCTCCACCGGAACATAACCGATGATCTCGCGCATACCCTGTGCGGCGCTGCGGCCGAAAGCGGAGTTGTCGAAATCGTAAACGTCATCGTCAGGAATCGATACAGCCTTGACGATGCGCAGAAAACGGGCGGGCCGCTGATCCGCGGTCACCTGCGCCGGGTCCGCCAATACGGGGATATTGCCGAGATCCACGCCGTCGACGTCATAAACGCTGCGGATGTTGAGCAGACCGACGTTCGCGTCCACCAACGCCTGATCGAGCTCGCCCGTAGAATCCTTGTCATAGATGACCGGCAGTTGCCCGCGATCCTGGCCCGCGACGACGTCGGTGTACATGATGCCCTCTTCGGGCTCGAACACCGGCAACTGAGTGTCATTGGCGCGGTCGTAGAGCCAGATGCCGAACAACGGATCGGCGGCGGTGAAAGCCGGATCGGCGAG
>CAZISL010000110.1:0-8011 GCA_964541975.1 uncultured Chromatiaceae bacterium
CTACAGCGCGATGGACATCATGCTCGAGCGCAACTACAACGCGATGAAGTTCATCATCCAGAACTTCATCCCGGAAGAGCCGCGCATCTTTGAGGATTACATTTGCGACGACGGCATGGGTATGGGGCCGTACAAGATTAAGTGCAAGATGTGGCGTGAAGGCGATGTCGCGCATTTCGATTTTGACGGCACTGACCCGCAGGCGCAGAGTTCGGTGAACTTCTACCTGAACGAAGACATGTTTAAAATGTTCTTCGGCTCGTTCACGATCAACGTGGTTGATCCGCATATCGTGTTTAACGACGGTTTCTACGATCTTGTCGAAGTCAATATTCCGGAAGGAACACTGCTGAAACCCAAGTTCCCGGCTGCGATATCCGGGCGTACCCATGCTCTGGGTCGAATCTTTGACGTGCTGGGTGCGCTGCTGGGCGCCGGCGCGCCGGAGCAAATGCTCAACGCGGCCGGCTTTTCGGATTCTCCGCACCTGTTCTACTCCGGTTACGATCACCGCGAGGGCAAGAGCGGGGAATGGTTCCAGCTGTTCCAGATCGGTTTCGGTGGTGTCCCCGGGCGTCCTGCCGGCGACGGGCCTGACGGTCACTCGCTGTGGCCCGGCTTTACCAACGTACCAAACGAGTTTATCGAATCGTATTTCCCGCTGCGTGTTGAGCGCTACGAGACCATTCCTGACTCGGGCGGCGCCGGCCTGCACCGGGGCGGCAATGGACTCTGTGTAGCCTACCGCTTTCTGGCCGACGGGCACATTGGCATCCATGACGAACGCTGGTTGACCTATCCGTGGGGCGTCATGGGTGGGCAGACCGGTATGCGGTCGACCAAGCGCCTCGTGCGTACCGACGGCAGCGAAGAATGGCTGCCCTCCAAATGCGACGGAATCAAGGTTCAGGTGGACGATGTGCTGTACTTCAACACCTGGGGCGGCGGCGGCTGGGGTGACCCGCTGCAGCGAGACCCGCAACTTGTGCTGGCCGACGTCAAACGCAACCTCGCGACGGTCGACGGCGCTCGTGATTACGGGGTCGTCATCGCCGACGGCGCGGTCGACGAGGCAGCAACCGAGGCGTTGCGCGCCGAGATGGCGAAGGGCCGCGGTGAAGACATCCCGGTCTTCAACTTCGGGCCGTCGATCGAAGAGATCCGCAAGAGCTGCAAGGCAGAAACCGGACTGGATGCTCCGGTGAAGCCCGTCTTCCGCTAGGCCGGACCAGCGACGACAAAAAAAGCCCCGACTCGCGAGAGCCGGGGCTTTTTAGTGCCTGGTTGACGCGGGTCTAGTCGTCCGCCGCTTCATCATCGCCGAGCGGCGCGATGGTGCGGGATGCGATCGCATCCTTGTTGTGCTGATTGATGAAATCCTGGCCGATCTGCTGAGCGACGCCGATCAGTTTCGGGATGAAGCGTTGAATTGCCTCGGTCTCCGGCACGGCCGTGCTCGAGCAGCGAAAACCCAGCGATGCGAGTAGCCGGTCATTCGCGATGATCGGAACGGAGAAGCTCAGCTCTTCGGAGATACGGCGCTTGCGATGAGAAACCGCGTAACCGCGTTTGCGAGTTTCGACCAGCGTTTCAAGAACTTTCTTGCGATTCCGTGCCGGCTTGTCCGCTTCCTTGTTCGACTTGGCGAGAATGTCGAGGAGGCTGTCGCGCTGTTCCTTGGGGCAGAATGCGAGGTAGCAGATCCCAGCCGCGGAGCCGAGGATCGCTACGCGGAATCCCGGGCCCCGCTTCTCGACGGCCAGCGGGCTTTGATGATCCGTCGTTTGCCTGATCAACATGGTGGAACCGGATAGCGTCGCAACGGCGACCGGCCAGACAATCTCTCGGCAGAGTTCGTAGACATACGGACGGGCAATCTGGGTCACCCAGGCCTCGTCGTCGAAGCCGTCGCTGAGGCCGCGGACCATGATCGTCAGGCGATAGCGGTCATCGCTGGCGGCGCGATACGCATAACCGGCAACGCAGAGCGTCTCGAGGATTCTGTAGGTCGTGGTCCGAGGCAAATCGATCGAAGACGCAACCTCGGACACCGTCGCTCCGTTGTGCTGATTCAGCACGTGCAAGACTTCTAGGCCTCGGAGCAGGGCGCGTATTGGGCGGGTTGAACTCATCGGTGTTGTGGTTTTCCGTATGTCCGACAGGCGGTCAATGTTAGAACGATTCTCGTTCAAAACCAAGCCCCGTATGTTTATATTTCTCAATAACTTGCCACTATTTGTAACCACGTCTTTGGAATACCCGGTGGGCCATGGCCCAGGTGAAATCCCGCCTGGCGCTGGATCCGCAAAGCAACTGGCCCCGGTACCGCCGAGCGTCTAAGATACGCCCGGCCCGGGAATGCCAGCCGGCGTCATCAGCCATACAGTTCGAGGGAAAAGCATGATTTCCGATTTGCCGGCCGGGCAACAATCCCGGCGCTCGACGATCCTCGGATGGATCCTGTTCGCAGTATTCGCCGTGTTGTTCTGGAACATCGTCACGATGCCCAGGACGGCACTGGATCAGCGTGAATTTCTGCATGCCATGCATTACTCGGTCGGCGTCGTCGTATTTCTGCTGGCACTTGTCAAAATCGCTTTGTGGTTCCGCAAGCCAATGCCGACACCGCCGGAAGGCTTGCCGCCGGCCTCGTTCGCGTTCAATCGCGCGATTCTGATGTCATTAATGCTGGTGTTCGTCGCCGAAGGCATTATTGGATTCGCCTATGCTTGGGGTACCGGTCATCCTGTTTCCCTGTTCGGCGTGCCGATACCCGCGTTGCTGCCGAAAAGCGAACCGACCCGTATGTCGATGGGCTACTTCCATAGCGCCCTGGGCTTCTACTACATGATGCTGTTCTCGATCTGGCTGGCGTTCGGCATCTATCAAAACCTTCGTTATCACGTGGGGCTGAAACGCCTGTGGCCGGGGAGCCGAGTATGAGCGTGTCAGCGACGACCCGGATCCTGCAGACAGGCGCGCTCGTCGCGTTCCTCGTCCTGGCCCTCTATTTTCCTTACTGGTGGTTCGGGGTCGTGCCGTTCGCGGTCGACAACGAGATCCCGCAGTCGGAGATCGACCGCTTGCTCGAGGGCAGGAATCTTCCTGATTTCTACGCCGCCGGGCCTTCCCCCGTCTCCGCGGAGGAGTTCGAGATGCAGAAGAATGCGTTCACATGGTGCCGTTTCTGTCACACGCTGGAGCAGGGCGGTGAGAACCGCGTCGGTCCAAATCTTTACCGCATCTTCGGCAAGCCCGCGGCGGTCGCCGAAGGTTTCCCTTATTCCGGCGCATGGATAGAGGCGCGCGAAAATGGCTTGGTCTGGACGCCGGAAACGATGGCGGCACTGATCGAGGATGTGCATGCGCTCGTGCCGGGCAACCGGATGCGCTATCCCCCGATGATCGGGTACGAGGACAGTCCGGAGCGGCGTCAGCGGATCCTCGAGTATCTGCTGAGGGAGACTCGCTGAGTCCGGCTCGCATCGAGCGATTATCGCCGGCCTTCGTGAGCTCGAGTTCTGTCGGCCTCAGATATGCCGTCGCCCTTGCGGCGGACATCCCCGAAGTCGCTCCCCGATACACGCTTTGTTCGGGGATGTCCGCCTCCGGTTGACTCCACCGCGGATGGATTCGATGCCGGAAGACCGGAGGGTCGGGGCGGACGATCCCGCGCTGCGGTGACTAGGCTCGAGTAAACAGGCGTCGCAGCGCAGGATTGGATTCGCGACCGCTAGTCGGCGTGTTTGTAGACGTGTACGTCGCTTTGCGGGTACGGGATCGCAATGCCTTCAGCGTCGAAGCGTTTCTTGATCTGCTCCGTCACATTGAAGTACACCCCCCAGTAATCTTCCGATTTGACCCACGGCCGCACGACGAAGTTGACGCTGCTGTCGGCCAGCTCCGATACGGCGATCGTCGGCGCAGGGTCGTCGAGAATCCGGTCGTCCGCGGCGAGGATATCCTCGAGTGTCTTGCGAACCTTGTCGAGGTCGTCGTCGTAGCTGCAGCCGGCGACGAGGTCGACGCGGCGCGTAGGATTCGCGGAATAGTTAGTGATCTCGCCAGCCATGATCTGGCTATTCGGGATGATGATCTTCTTGTTGTCACCGGTGCGCATGACGGTCGTGAAGATCTGCACCTGCTCGACAACACCGGAGACGCCACCGGCCTCGACGAAGTCGCCAACCTTGTAAGGACGAAAGCCGACGATCATCACGCCGGCCGCGAAATTCGACAGCGAACCCTGCAACGCCAGGCCGATAGCGAGGCCCGCGGCGCCGAGTACCGCCAGCAGCGAGGTCGTTTGAACGCCGAGTTGGTTGATCGTCGCGATAACGACGGCGGCCAACAGCACGTAGTAGAGCAGGTTGCCGAGAAAAGTCTCGAGCGTATCCTCGACGCCGGCGTTGGCCATCGCGCGCTTGACCAGTTTCATTGTGAGTTTAGCGAGCCAGCGACCGATTACGAAAATCAGCAGCGCGGTGACGCCCCGAATGGCGATATCCTGGATCAGCGTCATACTGATCTCGGGTAACTGAATATCCATAGCCGGAAACTCCTCGTTGTGCTTACTATTGTCCGCGGCGTGAATTGTGTTGTGTGCATGCTCGGTTTGTAAAGCGCTGCAACAATGCGTTGGCAGTGTTAGTCGAAAGTTAATTAATAAGAATACATAAATATATGAAATATAAAGTTTTAGGTACTAGCGGCCTGAAGGTTTCCGAGCTCTGCCTCGGCACGATGACGTTTGGCGAAGAGTTCGGCATCGGGGCGCCCGAGCCGGAGTGCCGGCGTGTTTTCGACGCTTTCGTCGACGCGGGCGGCAATTTTCTCGATACCGCTGACATCTACAACGCCGGGACGAGCGAGAGAATGCTGGGCGAGTTCGCGGCGGCGAATCGCGACTACCTGGTGCTGGCCAGCAAGTACAGCCTGAACACCCGCCCGGACGATCCGAACGCGGGCGGCAGCCACCGCAAGAACCTCGTGCAGTCGCTGGAGGCGACGCTGCGGCGCATGGGCACCGACTATATCGACCTGTACTGGGTACATGGCTGGGACGGATCGACCGATCTCGCCGACGTCATGCGGGCGCTCGACGACCAGGTCCGTGCTGGCAAGATCCTGCACATCGGTATCAGCAACGCACCGGCATGGGTCGTGGCAGCGGCAAATACGCTTGCGCGCGAGCGCAACCAGACGCCGTTCACCGCGATGCAGCTGCACTACAACCTGGTCGAGCGCAGCATCGAGCGCGACTATTTCGCGCTGGCGGACGCACAGAATATGGCGATCCTGCCGTGGAGCCCGCTCGCCGGCGGCCTGTTGACCGGCAAGTTCGACCGGGGCGCGGAGACGGCGGCCGGCGACGACGCGCGGTTGCGGAACAGCCCGCGCGGGGCCCAGATCTTGCGGGATAGCAACCTCGAGGTCGCCGAGTCGGTTAGTGCGCGGGCGGCCGACATCGGCTGCTCGACAGCTCAATTGGCGCTGGCCTGGATGATGCGTCGGACTTCGACCTGCGTGATTCCGGTGATCGGCGCACGCAGACTGACGCAGCTCGAGGACAACCTGAAGTCGGTGGACGTCGCAATTCGGGCAGAAGACATCAGCGCGCTCGATGCCCTGACCGAACTCGCGCCGGAATATCCGCATACCCTCTATGCCAGTGAGTTTTTCCAGACGATGATGTACGGCGAAGTCAGACCGAGTATTGAACTCGATCGGCCCTGGGCCTGAGCCGCGAACAAAAGAAAAGGGCCCGAGCGGGGAACCACGCGAGCCCTCGTGATGGGATGACCGACGACGGTCAGAACATAACGGTCGTCGCTTTCGTCTTGAGATAGGGTTCCAGGCCTTCCTGGCCGAATTCGCGTCCCCAGCCCGACTGCCGGTTGCCACCAAACGGAATTGCCGGATCGACCGCCGCGTGGCAGTTGATCGCCACCTGGCCGGAGTCAATCAGGTTGACCATGCGATGCGCGACGGAGACATCCTTCGTCCAGACGCTGCCCGACAGGCCGTAGACGGTGCTGTTTACCTCGTCGGCGAGTTCCTCGAGGCTTTCGTCACCGAAGGTCTGGACGCTCAGCACGGGGCCGAAGATCTCCTCTTGCATGATCTTCATGCTGCGGTTCGTCCGGCCGAAAATCGTCGGCTCGACGAAGTAACCCCTGCCGTCGACCGCTTCGCCGCCGCAGATCAGTTCGGCGCCGCTCGCTTTGCCGGCCTCCAAATAGCCCATGACCGTCTCTCGCTGCTTGGCGGAGATCAGCGGGCCCATCAGGCTCGTCGGGTCGAGGCCGTGGCCCATCTTGAACATTTTCGCCATCTCGGCGACGCCCTTGACGACCGGCTCGTAGATGCTTTCATGCACGAACATGCGCGTACCCGCCATGCAGTTCTGCCCCTGCAGGAAGAACGCCGCGCGGGCCGCGCCTGGAACAACGGCCTCGAGGTTCGCGTCGGGGAATACGACGACCGGCGACTTGCCACCGAGTTCGAGCGAAACCTTCTTCAGGTTGCCCGTCGCGGCCTTGGCGATGATTTTCCCGACGGCCGTTGAGCCGGTGAACGCGATCTTGTCGACGCCGTCGTGCTCGCTGAGCGCGGCGCCTGCATCCTGGCCGTAGCCGACGACGATGTTGAACACGCCGTCGGGTATGCCGACACGCTTGGTCAGTTCGCCGATCAGCAGTGCGGTAAAGGGCGTCATCTCGGCCGGCTTCAGCACCAGCGTGCAACCGGCGGCGAGAGCTGGCGCCAGCTTGAGAATGACCATCGGCAGCGGGGCGTTCCACGGCGTGATTGCACCGACGACCCCGACGGGCTCGCGTTGCGTATAGGTCAGCGTCTCGCCGTTGGCGGCGCCGCCCGGCGAGACCGGGATCGTCTGGCCGTGGATCTTGGTCGGCCAGCCGGCGTAGTAGCGCAGGTGATTAATGCCCGCGGCGATGATCGAGTACATCGCGATCTCGCGCGGCATGCCGTTGTCCATGACTTCCAGCTCGGTGGCCAGGTTCAGCGAAGCCTCCAGCTCGTCGGCCAGGCGCCAGATCAGGCGGCTGCGATCGTACGACGTGAGCTTGGCCCATTCGCCTTTCAGCGCCTTGCGCGCGGCGGCGACGGCGCGATCGATATCCTCGGCGCCACCAATGGCGACTTCGCCGATCGTCTGTTCGGTCGCCGGGTCCTCGACGGTGATCGTGTCGCCGGATGCGGCGTCGACCCACTGACCGTCGATCAGCAGCTGGTGTTTACGGGCCAGGAACTCCTGGGTCTCGGTTGACGGTGAGATAGCGTCTGCGGCCGCATTCATGCTGGATCCTCGTTCTTGTTAGCCTAATCGATCAGCATAAATGCGCCGCCGCCGCCGAAGCAAGGGGCGGGAGGGCGCCTTGGGACCGGGGACCCGAGCTGGTAATGTCCATCAGGGCGCTGCGAGGCCGCGCCGGAATGCTCGAAAAATAACGGAGGCAGGCATGCCACGCATCAAGCCCATGCAGGTGGAGGAGTTGCCGGACGACGTCCGGCCCGTTCTGGAGTTCGCGCAGCAAACCATGGGGTTCACGCCGAACGACGTTCTGACGATGGCCCACTGGCCGGAATTATTGCAGGCAATGCTGCCTCTCGTCGGGACGACATTCTCGCCGGGCGCGGTGGATATGGAGCTGAAGCGCCTCGTTGCCCTGATCACCAGCATGAGCGGCGGCTGCCAATACTGCGTGGCGCATAACGCCTTCGGCATGCTCGAAGACGGCGTCGACCCGGCGAAACGCGACGCCATCTGGGAGTACCCGACGAGCGACGCATTCTCGGATGCCGAGCGGGCAGCTCTGGCCTTTGCGCAGTCGGTCGGGCACACACCGAACCGCCTGACCGACGCCGAATACGAGAATCTCGCCGCGCACTTCGATGATCGGCAGATCATGGAGCTGGCGGGCGTCGCATGCTTGTTCGCGTTCCTGAATCGCTGGAACTCGACGTTCAACACCCAGCTGGAGGCCGG
>CAZISL010000111.1:0-5963 GCA_964541975.1 uncultured Chromatiaceae bacterium
GGCCAAGCATCACGACTTTCTCGAATTTTGTCCGGAGAGCAGGATCGACATGCGCGATTTTTTCGACATACGCCGTTTCGACCCGATCAATAACGTCCTCGCGAAACTCTTCGGCACTCAGGGATTCGCCCGAGTCACGAATTTCATCCGCATTCAGTGACAATGCGAAATCCTGCTGCAAAACCGCGACCAATCCGTCGACATCCCACTCATCGACCTCCTCGTCCGCACCAATGTACTCATCCACGACGCCGGCCAGCACCTCCGCTCGGATTCCGGCGATCGCATCGCCTAAATCTTCGGCTTCCATCAACTCGTTGCGTTGCTGGTACACCACCGTTCGCTGGTCGTTCGCGACGTCGTCGTACTCGAGCAGTGCCTTGCGCGCATCGAAGTTATGCGCCTCGACTTTGCGTTGCGCACGTTCGATCTGCCGTGTGAGCAATTTACTCTCGATCGCCTCGCCGTCGCGCATGCCGACGCGCGTCAGCATGTTCTTCGTCCGCTCGGGATCGCCGAAGATACGCATCAGGTTGTCTTCCATCGACAGATAAAATCGACTCGAACCCGAATCGCCCTGGCGTCCGGAGCGGCCGCGCAACTGATTGTCGATGCGGCGCGATTCATGCCGCTCGGTGCCAATGATATGCAGGCCACCGGCTTCCAGTACCGTCTGATGCCGGCGCTCCCATTCCGCCCTTACCTCGTTTACCTGCTCTTCGGTCGCGTTTTCGCCGAGTTCACCGAACTCCGCGTCGGGATTTCCGCCGAGCACGATATCGGTACCGCGACCGGCCATGTTCGTTGCGATCGTCACGGCACCTGGTTTACCCGCGCCCATAACGATATAAGCCTCACGCTCATGCTGCTTGGCATTCAGCACCTCGTGCTTGATGCCCTGCTTCTTCAGCAGGCTGGCCAGTAGCTCCGAGGCCTCGATCGACGTCGTGCCCACGAGTGCCGGCTGCTCGCGTTTCTGACAATCCTCGACGTCTTCGATGATCGCCGCAAACTTGTCTTTCTGGTTCAGGAATACGAGGTCCGGCTGGTCGTCTCGGACCATATTGCGATGCGTCGGGATCACGACGACCTCGAGTCCGTAGATCTGCTGGAATTCGAACGCCTCGGTGTCGGCCGTACCCGTCATGCCGGACAGCGTCTCGTACATGCGGAAGTAATTCTGGAAGGTGATCGAGGCAACCGTCTGGTTCTCCTCCTTGATCGTCACACCTTCCTTCGCCTCAACCGCCTGATGCAGACCGTCCGACCATCGGCGGCCCGGCATCGTGCGCCCGGTGAATTCATCGACGATTACGATCTCGCCGTCGTTCACGACATATTCGACATCGCGCTTGTAGATATGATGGGCACGCAAGCCGGCCGTCAGATGATGCATCAGCCGAATGTTACCGGCGTCGTACAGGCTCTCGGACGGCCCAATCAGGCCCTCGCGCTCGAGCAACCGCTCGACATTCTCGTGACCCTCCTCGGTCAGAAATGCCTGCTTGGTCTTCTCGTCGACGGTGAAATCGCCGGGTTCCTCGCTCTCCTCCGCCTGCCGCCGCAGTTTCGGTATCAACTTGTTCACCCGCTGGTAGAGCTCGGAGCTTTCGTTGGACGGGCCGGAAATGATCAGCGGCGTGCGGGCTTCATCGATCAGGATCGAGTCGACCTCGTCCACGATCGCGAAACCGACGCCCCGCTGCATCTGCTCTTCCTTGGCTTGCGCGAGGTTGTCACGAAGGTAGTCGAAGCCGTACTCGTTATTCGTACCGTACGTGATGTCCGCCGAATACGCGGCGTTCTTGTCTTCGCGCGGCTGGCCACTTTTGATGACGCCCACTTTCATGCCCAGGAACTCGTAGACCGGGCGCATCCAGTCTGCATCGCGCTGGGCGAGATAGTCATTGACGGTAACGATGTGCACCGGATTGCCGGTCAACGCATTGAGATACGCCGGAAGCGTCGCAACGAGTGTCTTACCCTCGCCCGTGCGCATCTCGGCAATCTTGCCCTCGTGCAATACAATGCCACCAATCAGCTGTTCATCGAAATGTCTGAGCCCCAGCGTCCGCTTGGACGCCTCGCGCACAGCAGCGAAGGCTTCCGCCAACAGGCTGTCGAGTGCCGCACCGTCCGCGAAGCGCTGACGAAATTCAGCCGTCTTGTCGCGCAACTCTTCGTCGGACAAAGCCTCGAGCTCGGCTTCCATCGCCGACGCCTGTTTGACCAGTTTGCCGTAACCCTTCAGCAGCCGCTGGTTACGACTGCCGAATACCGCTTGCATGATATTTGCCAAACCAATACCTCTCCGGCCCCGGCCGCCCATAGCCCGGAACCCTTCGAAAAACTGGGGTCGCGCCGCGGAGAATCAACCGCAGCGCCTGCTCTTTACGCGAAAAACCCGCTGGACAGCGGGTATTGTAAGGCTATCGGCCGGAGTGGGGAACGTCCCCCGCTCATTAGCTGAAATCGATTCCGTCAGCTCTTCTGCCGGATGAATTTGACCGGGTTGACCGGACGCCCCTTATAGCGAACCTCAAAATGCAGGTTCGGGCCCGTGGCACGCCCCGTGGAGCCCATGAACGCGATCGTCTGACCCGGCTGTACCTGCTGTCCCGGGTACACCAGGTTCTTGTCGTTGTGCGCATAGCGAGTGACATAGCCGTTCCCGTGATTCACCTCGACCATGTTGCCATACCCGGAGCGCGGCCCCGAATACGTCACGACGCCCGCACCCACCGCGATAACCTCGCTGCCACGTTTACCGGCGAAATCCACGCCGCGATGATTGGCGTCCTTCCCGGTAAACGGATCGGCACGGTGGCCGAAATAGCTGGAAATGTAGCCAGACTTGACCGGCCGGCCTTTCGGCGAGACGCGTTCGTTCAGCTTGCGGGTCATCAGGAGGCCTTCGAGGATGGACAGCTGCTGCTCCTGATCGTGCAGCGCTTTGTCCATGGATTCTATGTCGAGAAAGAAGTCCGCGATCTGACCGTCTGCGCGAGCCGGATCGGCTGGCTCAAGAGGTCCGCCGACTGCAGGCTCGGCATCGAAATCGAATTCGCCGTCGTCCAGATCAGCCATCTCGGTCAGACGTGTGCCAAGCGCATCGAGGCGAATCGCACGGGCATTCAGATCACCCATCCGTATGGCGAGGGCGTCAATCTGTTCCTGTGCGCGTGCTCGCAAATCCTGGAGTTCCTCGCGCTGTTCGGCGAGATCAGTCTGAAATCGGTCGACTTCGGCGATCGGTTGCGCCGAACCGGCATCCCCGGAAAAAGCGAAGGCGAGAAAACCGGCGAGCAAGGCAACAGACACACAAATGCCGGCGACGACCGCCGGCACGGAAATTTCTATATGTCGCGCAGCAGAGCTGCTCTGCGGTAACAGAATAACTTTCATTAGTTCCGTCTCGACCCCTGTTGTAATCCGCCGGCAAACAAACTGCCGATGGCGAAACCTTGGACGGTGAACTTGATTGGCTTTTCCGGGACCAGCACCCCGGAGGAAGCCCTCCTCCTTACTATCATTGGCAACCCCGCTATCGTAGGAATCCAGTAGACCGGTGGCTTTGCGTCCCCGCCTTTCGACGGGTTTGCCTTTGCGCGATAGACTATGCCGAATGGCCTCATTCAAAACAAGGAACGAGTCCCAGAATCCGTAAACGTACTTAAAGTGTTATGTCAAAAAACAAGCCTAAGTCATTGTCTCAATTAGTCGGGGATCCCGGCTCAGCCATCGGTCGCCTCGCATCGACGGCACGCGATAAACAATCGTTCGTAGACCATATCCGCAACGGTTTGACACCCGAGCTCGCGGAAGTCGTGATGCACTGCTCGGTCGAGGAAAACGGAATTCTGATGGTTCGCACCGCCAGTTCAGCTTGGGCGGCTCGCCTCCAATACGAGACCGAAAAACTACTAGAGCTGGCACGAGACGTTCATCCCGAAACGACTAGCGTTCGGGTTCGAGTGGCTTACCCCGAGGATTGAATACTCGCGTTTGGCTCAAGGAAGAAATCGCGTGAAGCGTTTCGCCGACGTTGGACACTGGATGAGAGACCGGAGAGCGCTGGAAAATCTTTTCCAAAGTCTTCGCAGGAAAAGACTTTGCAGCGGTAGGCCGGGCTCGGCAATCCATCCGCGATCCGTCAAGAAAAAACGCAGAAACGAAAAGGGCCAGCTACCGCAACGGTAGCTGGCCCTTGAAACTATCTGCTAGTAGAGAATCAGCTGGCAAAAACCGGAGACGCGAACGAAACAGGTGCGTCCTGCTTGTCCTCGAATGTGACGACTTCCCAAGCAGACTCGTCCGCCAGGACGGCACGCACGAGCTGGTTGTTCAGGCCGTGTCCCGACTTATACCCGGTAAACTCACCGAGCAGATTGTGACCAATCAGGTACAGGTCGCCGATCGCGTCAAGAATCTTGTGCCGCACGAACTCGTCCTCGTAACGCAATCCGTCTTCATTCAGAACCCGGTACTCGTCCAGCACGATCGCATTGTCTAGCGTGCCGCCTAGCGTCAGGTTGCGAGCGCGCAGCGCTTCGATGTCGCGCAGGAAACCGAACGTACGAGCGCGGCTAACCTGCTTGACGAACGACATCGTCGAAAAGTCGATGCTCGCCTGCTGGGTGTGCTTCTTGAAGATCGGATGATCGAAATCGATTTTCAGGTTGACGCGATAGCCGTCGTGCGGCTTGAACTCGGCCCACATGTCCTTGTCTTCGACGCGGACTTTCTTCTTGATACGGATGAATTTCTTCGGGGCGCTCTGCTCGGCGATACCGGCCGACTGCAGCAGGAACACGAACGGCGCAGCGCTGCCGTCCATGATCGGTACTTCCGGGGCGCTCAGATCGACGTAAGCGTTATCGACGCCGAGGCCCGACAGAGCCGCGAGCAGGTGCTCGACCGTCGCGACGGTGGTGCCATCTTGAACGAGCGTCGTGCCGAGCATCGTATCGCCAACGCTGCGCGCGTCGGCCGCTACGTCGACCGGCGGGTCGAGATCGAGGCGTCGGAAGACAATCCCGGTATTGTCCGCCGCCGGCCGCAAAGTCATATAGACCTTCTTGCCCGAGTGCAGACCAATACCGGTCGCCCGGATCGAATTTTTCAGAGTTCGCTGTCTCAGCATCGGCTTTGCCGGTGTCCTGATCGCCCGGAGTTAACATAAGTCGCGCTCGCGCGCGGTCCGGGATGCGGGACACCCTCCCTGTAATAGGCTAATCCATTGAATGCAATGCATTTTTATGGATATCGCACGTTTCGACAACACAGAATGCGTTAGAAACTACCACACACGCTGAAAATTGCGCAACTTGACAACTCAAATTTGAGCTAAATGCCCGATCTGCCTGGATTTTCCTCCATTTTCGTTTACGCGTCCCCGCCAGCCCGAAGGGCCGCGGCCTCAGTCAGCCTGACGCCGCAGGAAGGCAGGAATGTCCAGCAGATCGAACTCGGGCTGCTGCGCCGTCGCCAGGTTATCTGCTGCCGGAACCGGCTTGTTGCGCTGAGCGGTCGGCCGATCAAGGTCGCCCCAGTTCGGCGGCTCGGCGGTCGGCGGCGGGCTAACAACGCGCACCGGCGGCTGCGCCTGGCGGGTCAACGGCTGGCCCAGTCCCGTCGCAACGACGGTTACCCGAATGTTGTTGCCCATCTCCGGATCGATGACCGTGCCGACCACGACCGTAGCATCGTCCGATGCACATTCCTTGACGGTGTCGCCAACCTGCTGGAACTCACCGATCGACAGGTCCATGCCGGCAGTAACGTTGACCAGAATGCCGCGCGCACCCTGCAGGTTGATGTCCTCGAGCAGAGGGCTCGAGATCGCCGCCTCGGCCGCCTCGCGGGAACGATCCTCGCCAGCCGCTGAGCCGGAACCCATCATCGCCATACCCATCTCGCCCATGACCGTGCGTACGTCGGCAAAGTCGACGTTGATCAGGCCG
>CAZISL010000112.1:0-4803 GCA_964541975.1 uncultured Chromatiaceae bacterium
CCCCGGTCATGGTCCGGTCCGTCAGGGAGCGGCCGATGGTCGTCGCTTGCGGCGGCCCGGGTTGCGACGACGACCGTCGATGCCGAATGTCTCGAGTTGCTCCTGCGGAGCCTGCTCCTGGATCTCGGTCCAGAAATCCGCGACCTCGGCATCGATTTCTCCGGCCGACGCCCGCAACAGCATCAGGTCATAGGCTGCGCGAAAGCGCTTGTGGCTCATCAGGTTGAATGCACGGCGCCCGCGCTGCTGCAAAAACCGCGGCTGCAGTTGCAGCATCTCACGCATCGGGAAGCTGAAACGCCGCGGCAACGCGATGCGTTGCGCCTGCAGAGAGCTGATCTCAGCGGCGGCGGTTATCAGCGCCTGTGTCTCGGAGCACCCATCGATCTCGTCGACCAGCTCGCCCGCGCGCGCGGCGACCGACGACCACAGGAATACGCCAAACAGGAACATCGGCGTGATCGGCCTGCCGTCCCGGACGCGCTGGTCGGGGTTCGTGAGGCCCGCTTCGATCATCTGCGCGACGCGATCGCCCTCCCGGCCCGCCAGGCTTTCCGCCGTGAACGGGAACAGGTGCTCGAACAGGCCCAGCTGTCGCAGTTGTTCATAGCTGCTCAGCGCGTGGCCGCCCTGGAACATCTTCAGAAATTCGTCGAACAGTCGCGCCGCCGGAACGCCGTCAACCAGGTCGGCCATGGCGGGGATCGGCGCGGCCGCGTCCGGGTGCACGTCGAAACCCAGCTTGGCCGCGAAGCGCGCGGCTCTGAGCATACGCACCGGGTCCTCGCGATAGCGACGCTCCGGGTCGCCAATGAGGCGCAGCTTGCGATTGCGCAGGTCTTCCATGCCGTTCGCGAACGCCCAGACCGAGTAATCCGCGATGTTGTAATAGAGTGCGTTGATCGTGAAATCCCGACGCCAGGCATCATCCTCGATCGAGCCATATGCGTTGTCGGAAATAATGCGACCCGATTCGTGCACGACGTGGCCATCGTCTTCCGTGTCCTCGCCAGAACTGCGGAACGTCGCGACCTCGATGATCTCGCGGCCGAAGCGGACATGCGCCAGCCGGAACCGGCGGCCGATCAGACGGCTGTTGCTGAACAGCGCCCGTACCTCTTCCGGCCGGGCGTCGGTCGCGATATCGAAGTCTTTCGGATGCCGGCCGAGCAGCAGATCACGCACGCCACCGCCGACCAGGAACGCCTGGTACCCAGCATCCTTGAGCCGGTAAAGCACCTTCACAGCGTTTCTGGATATTTCGGCGCGGGAGACGGTATGTTCGGCGCGCGGGATGATCACTGGGCCGCGATCATCAGATTTCCGTATCTCGGTCAAAAAGCCTTTCCATGCAGGGGTGAGTCGGGACGCCGCGTATGATAGCAGCACGCCGAAACATTAATCCGTTTACTTCTTCCCCCCGCCCCGATGACCGATTAACATACGCGGTCCCCGGGCCGGCGTCGGCATATAACTGCCGCCACACTGTCGAACTCGAGTTAAGAATACTTAATAAGTACCTGTTTAATAAAGTTTTGCTCCCTTCGTCTAGCGGTTAGGACGCGGCCCTCTCAAGGCTGAAACACGAGTTCGATTCTCGTAGGGAGCGCCAACTCCTCGGTCACGCATTCCGTATCGTCGAACATTGCCCGACTCTAAGCGCCATCCTTCTTCCGGACTCCTGCGACGACTTGCGGCACTCGTATACGACGGCGTCCTCGTACTCGGCCTGCTGGTGATTCCAGCCCTGGTGGCGATCGCGATGCGTGGCGGCGAGTCAATCCCGCCGGGCAGCCCCCTGTTCCAGCTGCTGCTGTTCGCGACGGCTGGGGCTTTCTTCATCTGGTTCTGGACGCACGGCGGCCAGACGCTGGGCATGCGTTCGTGGCAGTTGCGCGTTGAGCGACAGTGCGGGCAGTCACTTTCCTACCGGGATGCGCTGGTTCGTTTCCTCGTCGGCATCGTATCGATCGCGGCCGCCGGGCTCGGCCTGCTGTGGATCCTGATCGACCCGGACAAGCTCGCGTGGCACGATCGCGCCGCGGGGACGCGCGTCGTCGTGTTGCCGAAACAAAAGGGCTAGCGCTCAGCGAGCGCGCGACAATGCGATCAGCGTTGCCGCCAGCAAGGCCACAGTCGGCAGCCACGCGACGACCAACGGATCGAGTTCGTAGACTTGGCCACCATCCGACAAGCCGCGCGCGGTCAGAAAATACGCCAGCCCGATGAACAGACCGATGACCATCTTCGCACCGGCGCCTGAACTGCGCATCCGTCCGAACACGAACGGCAGAGCGAGCACGCACATCGGCGCAACCGCGACCGCTGCGGCTATCCGGCTCCAGAACGCAACCTCGTACTTACTCGAATCCAGCTCGTTGCGCTTTAGATAGTTGACGTAGCGCCAGAGTTCGACGCCGCTCAGCCCGTCGGGCCGCACGACTGTCAGGCTGATGAGGTCCGGACTCAGGTTGTTCGCCTGCGTCGAACGCCGAGCCTGCATGGTCTTCACCCCGTTACCGGTGAACAGCGTCTCGCCGTAGTTGCTGAGCACCCATTGGTTGGCCGCGTCGACGCCGGCCGAATCGGCGCGGCCGATCGCGTCCAGCTTGCCCTCTGCATCCATCTTGTAAAGGTAGACGCCACCGAGCCGATAGTCGTCGGTCAGCCGGCTCACATTCAGATAGGTATCGCCGTCGCGAATCCACGCGCTCTTGCCGGTCGTGACCGGATCGTTCGCATGCTTCGCCTGCGCGCGATACTGCCGTGCGTAGTTGTCGAGCGGCGGACCGACGTACTCTCCCAGCACCAGCGTGATCAGCGCCAGGATCACGCCAGTCATCGTAACCGCACCGGCCAGGCGGAACATCGACACGACGGCGGCGCGAATAATGACGAGTTCGCCGTGGTTGGCCAGTGCACCGAGACCCAGCAGCGACCCGAGCAATACGGCTATCGGCAGCATCTGATACGCGATATTCGGCAGTTTCAAAAAGGAATAGATGATCGCCTGGAGCAACCCGTACTCGCCGCTGCCGATGTCGTTGAGTTGCGTGACGAACTCGAGGAACACGGCGAGACCCATCAGTACGCTCATGACGAGACTCGTCGTCGCGACGATGGACCGGAACAGATAACGTCGAATGACTCTCATCTCTAGCGACGCCAGAATGTCAGCCGGCTCAGGTAACCGAACTGACGCGCCAGCAGGATCCCACCGACCAACAGGAACAACGCATGCACCCACCAGACCCCGATTAACGGCGGCACCTGGTCGCGCTCGACCCAGACCTTGCCGGCGGCCAGCAGGTCGACATAGATGATGTAGACGAGAACGCCGGCGGCCAGTCCGCCATAGCGCCCCTGCCGCGGTTGACTGCGGCTCAGCGGTACCGCGATCACGGTCAGGACCAACGTGGCCAGCGGCACCGACAGGCGCCACTGGAATTCGGCCTTGAGCTCAGGATCGTCGGTACCGATCAGGTCAATCAGCGGCCGCGATTCGGGCTTCATCTTGACCGGGCGCGTGTCCGGCAGTGCATACGGGATACCATGCTGCTCGAACGACACGATCTCGAACTCGGGCTGCCCCGGCTCACCCTTGTAGCGCCGGCCGTCGGCGAAGGTCAGAATCTTGACGTTCGCGTCTTCCGACTGCTCCTGCCATGCGCGGCTGGCGACAATGACCTCGACGTCGGCGCCATCGGCGCGCTGGACAAAAACATTGCCGAGCACGCCGGCCTCCGTGATCGTCTCCGCATACATGACGGCATCGGCATCGCCGAGATTGATGAACCGGCCGGCTTCGAGGACGCGGAGGTCCAGGCGCTTCTTCGTCTCCTCGGCTATCAGCTGGATCTTGTAGATGGCACCGGGCGATACGTCGAGCGCAAGCCAGCCGACGATCAGCGCCAGCACGACGGCGAGCAACGACAGCGGCCGATACAACGCGCCCGGTCCGATTCCGCACGCCATCAGCGCGGACATTTCGCTGTCGCGGTACAGCCGGCCGAGCGCGAGCATGATCGACAGGAACAAAGCAATCGGGATCAAAATCGTCAGGTATTGCAGCGACGTCAGCGCCATGACGTGAAACACGGCGTCTTTAGGCAATTTGTCCGACGCGGCATCGCCAAGGACCTGGGCGAACGTATTGGTCAACAGGATCAGCAGCAACACGACGGTCACGACCAGCCATGTCTGCGCGGTCTCCCGGAGAATGTAGCGACTCAGAATGCTCGACATGAAGAAACTCGTGCTCGGCTGCGGGTCCGGTATCTCATTGGGCATCGTTTCCCATGCTTAGCCAGCATATAAAGAATCGAGTAAACTACGCGGCATTCGTGCCCGGATGGACGAAAAGCCTGCCGCTATCATCGGGCTACGCAAACGCGTGAGTCAAGTATTGATCAGAACCGCAGGTTGCGTTTGCGAAACCAGAATCGACGGAGATTTTTATGCGGTTTGAAGTCAAGACCGGTGCTGCTACGAAACTGCAGACCTCCTGCCTGATCCTGCCGGTGTTCTCCTCCGGTCCGCTGACCGCGACGACCCGCTCGGTCGACGCCGCTTGCCACGGTCTCATCACCGACCTGGTCAACGGCGGTGACATTCGGGGCAAGATCGGCGACGCGTTGATCGCGCGCTCGGGCGTCGCACTGACGGCGAAGCGCATCATGCTGGTCGGCTGCGGCGAAAAGAGCAAATTCAACCGCAAGCAGTATCGAAAAGCGCTGCAGGCGGCCTACTCGGCACTGGCCAGGACGCGCCACACAGATGCCACGTCGGCCCTTCACCTGGAAG
>CAZISL010000113.1:0-11161 GCA_964541975.1 uncultured Chromatiaceae bacterium
ACAGGTTGCGCCACGCGAGCTTGATAACTATCGACAATGACTGCATCACGCCGCCCTCATCGCTTCGACCGGGTGCAACCAATGAAGCCGCAATGCCGGATAGATCGATGCAAGCAGCGTGAAGACGAAAACGATCGACGGTCCGATCATCGCCGACAACACGGAAAGCTGAGGATAGATGCGGCCGGACAGGTTGAACTGGCCCGCCATGTCCTCGAGACCCGGATAGCTGAAGCCGTCAATACCGACCCAGTAGGTCAGCAGGCCGCCGATCGCAACGCCGATAATGAGACCGAGCCCGCCCATCAGCATCGTCTCGAGTATCACCAGCCGGCCTATGCGCCCCGGCGTCAGACCCAGCGACAGGATGATGCCGAACTCCTTGGTCCGCTCGAGCACTGACATCAGCTGGGTATTCAGCACACTGAATGCGACGAGGATGACCAGCACGCCATACATGAACCAGGCGCCCGCCATGTCGGCCTGAATCGCCTGCTGCAACCCCGGTTGCAGCGCATTCCAGTCGTGCACGACCACGTCGCCGCCAGACGGCAGCACGTCACGCACTTGACGGATGATCCTCGAGGCATCGAACAGGTCCTGCGTCGCAATGACGATCTCGTGTCCGTCGCCCCCCATCGCGAACATCTCCTGGAACGCTGCGAGAGGCATCTCCGCGATGTTTCTATCGAGGTCGGCGATGCCGCTGTCGAATATTCCCGTCACGATGACCACGCCCGCGGCGAAGGAGCCGTCCAGGCCACTGCCGAGCAGCGTCAGCTCGTCGCCGATATCGACTTTCAGATTGCGCGCCAGTACAGAGCCGATCACGATCTCTGCGGCGACAGGATTCGCCAGATAGGCCCCGCGCTTGACGAGCCCCGGAATACTGGACACGCGCGGTTCGAAGTCCGGCTGCACGCCGTAGACCTGAATGCCATAACTGCGCTCCTCGCTGGAAGCGAGCGCGAAGCCGGCCGCCCGCACTGCGATCGTGTCGAGCCCGATCTCGCGACGCAGGCTTTGTGCGAGTTCCACGGCGTCTGGCACGCTCTGGCGCATCTTGCGGTCGTCCTTGTATCCGGCTGCCTGCACCTGCATGTGACCGGTGAACGCCTGCAAGGAGTTGTCGATCATCATCCGGTACATGCCGAACTGTAGCGAGATCATGAAGACCAGCAGCACGTTCGAAAACACCATCGCGCCCGTCGTCAGCCAGGTGCGGCGCGGCTGACGCCACAGGTTTCGCCATGCCAGTCGCAGCGTGATATTCATGAACGGTGGTCGTCAGTCGCGCGGGTTACGCAGATTCGACAGCGTGAAGAGATTGCCAGAGATTTCGATATCGTATTCCGTAGCACCGACGACCATTTCGGTCCATTCGTCGGGCGTATCGGCTTTCTGCATTCTCTGGCGAGCCGCGATCATGCGACCACCCATTTCCCGAATATCGGTAGCCATCATTGACTGGACGAGCTCCCCGTCCTGATCGTAGAAACGCTGTTCGAGCAGCACGTGGTCCTCGCGGATCTTCAGCACTTCCTTGCCCCAGACCACGGCTGCGTCTTCCCGCGGGATCGCCTCGATCTCATAGACCGTCGTGCCATCGACGACTTCCGTGCCGAGCACGGAATGCGTGTATTCCTCGATTACGTCGTCGGCCCGCGAAACATCCTTGTTCGAGAAATCGGACCCCATCCAGCTCTGACCCATCATCGACGACGGCACCTTGATGACCCGGTTGACCTTCGGCGAATAGGTCCACATGTTGTTGTTGTCCATCAGCGTGCCGTTGCCCCGGTCTTTCGCGGGCGCCGTCACGCGCACCAGCGACTTCTTCGAGCCCTCGGTCCATGCACGCATCGACATCGTTCGCTCCCAGGTGGGGCGATGGATCGTCATCGTCATCTCTGCGTACGACGTGAGGCCCCGCCAATGGTCCCACGCATCGCGCACGATTTGCGTCGCGTCCTGCGCCCAGACCGACGCCGGCGAACAGACAACGACGGCACAAAGAACTACAGACTGCATATGGCTCATGACTTCACAGACTCCACTTCTCTTTCAGGAATGCGAACAGGTCGGCGAATGATTGCTCGAGTGCCGCTTCGTTACGCCCCATCGTGTAGCCGTCATCGTTCGAGCAGCTCGACATCGCGCGTATTGCGCCGATCGCGTTATCCATCGAGTGCCCGCTCGTCGCTTCTATGATCTCGCCATCATGTGCCCAGTGCATCAGGCAATCCCGCGTAACGACCGCGTCCTCATGAAACTCCTGCGGATACGGGTTGTCCCAACCGTGCCCGGCCCCGGGATACACGACGAGTTCGGCGTCGATACCCATAGACCGTAGACGCTCGCTGAATTTTTTGCACGCCGGGATGGACATGGATTCGTCGACCTCTCCCATCATGATCAGCACCGGGCTGCCCTCGACGCGGAAATCGTCGAAATCCACCATGCAACCGCCGTAAAACATCGCGTAGGCGGAAAACCTGGGGCCGTCCGCTCCGAGTACGCCTTCGATCACGGGTTCGAACATCATGTACAGCGTGGATCCCGCGCCCAGCGAGAATCCAGTCACACCGATGCGCGACGTGTCGATCGACGGGTGCGCCTGCAACGCGACCAACGCGCTCAGCGCGTCCGCCATCTGCGTGAAAATCGGCGCCTTTTCGAGACGCTCCAGGTAGTCATCGGTGCTACGCAGGTTGCGGGCGGTAAAAGTGTCCACCGCGAGCCCGGCGATACCTTCCCGCGCGAGACTCATCGCGAGATTGACGCTGCGACCAGACCAGTCGCCTCCGGAGCCGTGCAGGATGACCACCGCGGGAACCTTGTTCTCAGGAGAAGCTCCATCCGGAAGAACCAGCGTGCCGCCCGTCGTCTGATGCACGGCATTGGCACCGCCGTCCATCAGGTCTCGCCCGCTCTTCGCGTTGAACGTCTCGAAACCGATGACGCCGTAAGGGGTATTGGAGAAATTGCTCTCGTAGAAAACGTTGGTGACCGGCGTCCGCTGCGGCCACAGCTGCCAGGCACCATAGACAGCCAGCAGCACGACGAGTCCGCGCACCGCGTACCGAATTAACTTCGTTTTCACCAAGCGCATATTGTTGTTGAATTGGGCATGCTCGGATCGTATCAAATAGATACAGCATGCAGGCGACGCGGTAGGAAAACGCGCCGGGGCGGCCGATCACTTCGCCGCACGGTTAGCCGTCGCTGTTGATAGTCCCTGTGAGGCGCTTCACGCTCGAGAACCCTTCCCCCAAAACGAATTCATCGGCATCGACGAACCATCGCCCGGAGTCAAGCTCCCCACCTGCTCAGCCGTTCTGAAATTCTTTCGGACATTTCTGCGAGTCTATCCAAGTAATCGTCACCGGATTCGGTTTCTCCATCGTTTGGCTGGCTGGCGATGAGTTCACGAAACTCGGCGTGAAAAAACTCGACGATGGCCTCCAGCTCCTTGGCCCCTGCCTCGGTCAGGTGGAGTTCTCGACGGCGCCGATTGCGCGGGTTCACGAGCTCCTCGGCCCAGCCGTTCTGAATGGTGCTGCTGACGTAACGGGAGATCGTCGCACGCGGCAAACCACTGGCTTTCGCGAGGTCGCCGATGGTCGGGTTGAGGCCTTTGTGCAGCAGCAGGATATTCGTCCAGGACGCCAGCACTTCGGCGATCGGCCGACCGCGAAACTGGTGCGCATGAAAACTGACCATCACCCACAGCCACTCGAGCTGGAGATCTGCAGGTGGCGCCGGACCGTTGTCTGATGCCGGCCTCAGGCCGCGGTCGAGAATGGTGCTGCCCATATAAGGTTTATCGTATGGAAGTAAGAACTAATCCGGACCCGATTGTATTCCGGTCTTGAACGCAATGCGAGAATATTGCATCCGCTGCGCGCCACCGCGTCGGCGGAACGAAAAAGGCCCCGCTTTGCGAGGCCTTCCGTTCAATCCCTTTCGACGGGCAATCATAACACGTCGACGTCGAGGTCTTAGTTGCGCGCCAAGCTCGCGGCATTCAACGGCGCGGTGATGATGTCATCGACGTTGTACAGGAAGAAACCACCGGCCAGGGCTTCGATTCGCGCCTGCGTGAGCGGCGCCTGCGTATCCACGACGCCGAGGAAGTAGACCCTCGATCCGTCCGGTAGTGTCTCCTGCACCTGCTTGGCATTCAGTGATGCCGTCGCGCCGCCCGCGCTGACCTTGATATCTCCGTCCACCAACGGGTCGGCGCTGATGAAGAAGAGCCCGATCGCACTCCCGGGCTGAAATTTCAGCGTGAAGTTATCGCCGTCATGAAACATCCCGCCGTCGGCCGTGCCGAGAAAATTTGGCGATGACGTCGTCGCGTAGAGATGAGCGACGCGCATGGAGAGCCCTTCGAAGTCGTAGCTGAACGTGATGCCGCCGGCGGTCGCCGCGTCCTCGATCGTCGTTCCGGGCGCCATGTGATCGAAATCCAGGACGGTCGGCAAGCCCGGTAGTGCCGCGGCGAATGCCTGCTGATCGGCGTAGACAGCGGGTTCGGCATGCAGCGCGCCGCAAAGAAGTGTGCTGAGAACGGCACACGCCCCGCTCGCAAGGCGTCTATCGATTGTCATTATTGTCGCCCCTTTTTTGGGATCTTATTGGTGTTTTTTCGGTCCTGCCGCGCCCGTTATTCATTCGATTTATCGGACGGTGCAGCTACTGCCACCATACGCAATCAGGGCAGCTTAGGGAGAATAAATTGACATAAATTTCAAATAATTAACCACTCCATGAACTGCTGTTCGACGGCGGCGCAGGCGCTAAATCGCTAGATACGGGCGGCACGCGTCGCGATTATGTCAACTCTCCTGGATCGACAGCGTCTCGAAATCGCGGGCAAACGAGTTCATCTTGCGGCTGAAACGGTCTCGCTGCTTGTCGGTCAGGATGCCGATCAGAGCCACCGTCATCTCCATGAACGTGCGCTTGTTCGCTTCGACTTTCTCGCGGTAGCCGGGATCATCGGTTCGATTCGGATCGAGCATCATTGCCATCAGCCGCTCGCTGAACTCGGGTTCGGCCGGACGATCGATCACGAGTGCCCGAAAATCGCGCTGCCAGCGTCGTCTGCTCTCTATCCAGTACTCGGAGACATCGTGCATGTTGACCATGTATGAACCGATCAACGCCTTCTGCTCATCATTGAGCCTGCCGAAAACGCGTTTGAATCCCTTGAACGCGGCGCGTTCCCTGCGTTTCAGGCGCTTCTCTGGAGTCTCTCCGGCGTAGTCGTCCCAGAGCTCCTGGTTATTGTCTTCGAGATTCGCGACGAACTCATCGATCTGTTCGTCCGACAGCATCAGGAAGAACGCCGACACGTCCGGCAGCATATGGTTAAGCGCCGCGTCCCAGAATTCGATCGCCTGCTCCAGCCGATGCTCGAGTAAATCTGCCGTCACTGGCCCAGCCAGGTCACGGTCGACCTGGCGCGCGAAAGCTGCGTATTTGGGGAGCTGGTTGCGTCGATGCCATTCGAGATTGCGGTTAACGCCTTCACGCAGCTCGGCTTCCTGCGCATCGTCGAGCGAGAAATACCCATTGAGATACCAGACGACGATCCAGTCGAGCTGGTTATAGGCGAACCGCGTCGTCGAGCATGCGGCCAGGAACAGGCACAGAATGCCGGTCAGGACAAAGCGGACGACGTTCGATCGACCGCGCCGATTATTGCTTCTTGGTTTCAACTGCTGCGGTTTGAATTGGGATCGTATCCCTAGTCTAACCGCTGCTAATTCGCCGTGCTTACCCGAATGGATGCCGCAATATGATGTTTTCGTCGCGGTCCGGACCGGTCGAGACCATATCCACCGGGATCTCCAGCACCTCTTCCAGCCGCCGCAGGTATGCGCGAGCCGTGTCCGGCAAGCGGTCGAAATCAGTGATGCCGACGGTCGACGTCGACCATCCCGGCAATTCCTCGTAGATCGGTTCGCAGTCAGGATAACGGCTGACCAGGTGCGGGGGCGCGTCGCAAACTTCGCCATCCAACCGGTAACCGACGCAGATCTTGATCGTCTCTAACCCGTCCAGCACGTCGAGCTTGGTCACGCACAGCCCGGAGACGCTGCTGTTGATGATCGCGCGCCGCAAGGCTACGGCGTCGAACCAGCCGCAACGGCGGGGGCGCCCTGTCGTGGCGCCGAACTCGGCACCGACCTTCGCGAGGTGTTTACCCATGTCGTCAAACAGCTCAGTCGGAAACGGTCCTGCGCCGACGCGAGTCGTATACGCCTTGACGATGCCGAGCACATAGTCGATCGCGCCCGGACCAACGCCCGTACCGGTTGCTGCGGCGCCGGCGGTGGTGTTCGAGGAGGTGACGAACGGGTACGTCCCATGATCGACATCGAGTAATGTGCCCTGCGCGCCTTCGAACAACAGATTTGCGCCGCTGCGGCTCAGCTCGTTGAGATACCCTGCAGTGTCGATGACCATCGGCTTAATGCGCTCAGCCATACTCATCCATTCGTCACGAGTCGCTCCCATGTCGACCGGATCGGCCTCGTAGTAGTGCTTCAGCATGAAATTATGCAGGTCCATTGCGGCCGCGAGGCGCTCCTCGAACGCATCGGCGTCGAACAAATCGGACACGCGTAGCGAACGCCGTGCCACCTTGTCTTCGTATGCTGGCCCGATGCCACGACCCGTCGTGCCGATCGCATTGCGACCGCTGGCCTGTTCACGTGCCTGGTCGAGAGCGATGTGCGTCGGCAATATCAGCGGACACGCTGCACTGATTTTCAACTGCTCCGTGACCGACACGCCCTTGACGGTTAGTTCGTCGATTTCCTGCAGGAGTGACGGTAAGTGCACGACGACACCATTGCCGATCACGCACGCTACGCCGTCGCGCAGGATGCCGGAGGGAATCAGGTGCAGCACCGTTTTCTCCCCGCCGATCAGCAGGGTGTGACCCGCATTGTGACCACCCTGAAACCTGATGACCGCGCTAGCGCGATCAGTCAGCAGATCGACAATCTTTCCCTTTCCCTCGTCGCCCCACTGAGTACCGACGACTACGACGCTCTTCCCCATGACTAACCCGTTCAGCTCCCGCCCCGAACCAACAACAGCAAACCCAGCCCGGCGACGATACTGGCAAAGCCAAAAAAGCGCAGCTGGCCGTCCTTGAACTGAGACAACATGATCAAACTCTTACGCCAGTTCGCGGGACTGACGAATGGCAGCAGGCCTTCGAGGATGAGGTAGATGGCAAACGCCGCGAACAGATCGCTCCAGTACATACGTGAAACACGCTCATGCAGGCATCCCGTGTTCCGGGATCCATAGCGTTCTAACGGCCGACCTTAGCGGCTCTCTGGGCTGTTCAGGTAGCGAAGAAAATCGCTCTCCGAATCCAGCACGAGTACGTCGTTGCCGGTACCGATCGAATTCCGATACGCCCGAATGCTGCGGTGAAAACTATAGAACTCCTCATCCTTCTCGTAGGCCTTCGCGTAGATTTCAGCGGAGCGTGCGTCGCCGTCACCGCGAATCATCTCCGCGTCGCGATATGCCTCGGCCAGTATGACGGTGCGTGCGCGATCGGCCTCGGCGCGAATCCGCTCGGCATTCTCGGCGCCTTCGGCGCGCAGTTCAGCGGCCGTCCGAGCGCGCTCCTGGCGCATTCTATTAAAGACCGACTCGCTGACTTCATCGGAAAACTCGATGCGCTTGACGCGTACGTCGATTACCTCGATGCCGAGTTTGTTCGCATCCGCGCTGGCCTTCGACAGCATATCGCCCATCAGCGCACGCCGTTCGGCGGCGACGACCTCGGGTACGGTGCGCTTCGCGAACTCGGCGCGGATGCCATCCTTGACGATTTCCAGCAGCCGCTGCGCCGCGATGACCTGCTCGCCACGCGACGTCTCGTAGAAGTTCGCCACATCGACGATGCGCCACTTGACGAAGAAGTCGACGAACAGGTTCTTTTTCTCTTTCGTCAGGAACAGTTCCTGCGGGTTATTGATCGTCAGGATCCGCTTCGGGAAAAACTGTACGTTGTTGACGACGGGAATTTTGACATGGAGTCCCGGCTCGAAATCTGAATCGATAATCTCACCGAACCGGAACTTGACCGCCAGTTCGCGCTCATCGACGTAGAACAACGACATCGATACGCCCACGACGGCGAGCGCCGCTACAAACAGGAATAATTTGCTACCGCTCATTAGCGCGTCCTCCTGACACGGGGATCATCGGCCGGGCGGGTCACGCTGGTGGGCGGAACGGAGCCGCTCATCTGGCTACGCCCCGACGCGCCCCCGGAAAACGAACGTGACGGGTCCAGCAGCTTGTCCAGCGGCAGATACATCAGGTTACCGCTGCCCTCCGCGTCGAGCAGGACCTTACTGGAACGCTGGAACACCTCTTCGATAGCCTCGATGTACAGACGCTCACGCGTGACGGCAGGGGCTTTCTGGTATTCGGCCAGTAGCTGCTCGAATCGCGACGCTTCACCTTCGGCGTCGGCGATGACCTGGGACTTGTAAGCCTCTGCATCCTGAATTCGGCGCACGGATTCACCACGCGCTTTCGGCAGAATGTCGTTGGCATAGGACTGCGCTTCGAATGAGAGTCTTTCTTTGTCCTCGCGCGCCTTGATCGCGTCCTGAACAGCGGCCTCGACCTGGCTGGGGAAGTTGACGTCCTGCAGATTGACCTGCGTGACCACGATACCTGCGCCATATTCATCCAGGGTTTCCTGGATCAGCGCCTGCGTCTCCAGCGCGATCTGCGCGCGACCTTCCAACAGCACGAAATCCGCTGACTTGTTGCCGATGACTTCGCGAATCGCGCTTTCGCTGATGTCACCCAGCGTCCCGTCCGGGTCGAGCACCTCGAACAGGTACTTGATCGCGTCCGCGTTCTGATACTGCACGACGAGGTCGACGACAACGATGTTCTCGTCGGCCGTCAGCATGCGCGTCTGCTGCCGGATATTGTTGATGCGGGTCACCGCGACCTTCTCGACGGTCTCGATCGGCCATGGCAAATGCCAGCGCAGGCCCGGCGGCGTCGTCGTCGCATAGGCGCCGAAGCGCAGCACGACCCCGCGTTCGTCGGCGTTGACACGGTACAAGCCCGTCGCCAGCCAGCCGATGATCGCCAGGACGACGAGGACTGTCAGCGCAGCTCCGCTGGGACCTTCGCCGCCACCGGCCGAAGGACGACCGCCTTTGCCGCCGAAGATTGAATTGAATTTCCGCTGCCAGTCCCGGACGATCTTGTCCAGGTCCGGTGGACCATCATTACCGCCGCTGTCCCAGGGGTTTTTTCCGTTACCGGATTCGTTCCAAGCCATACGATTCAGTTCTCGCCAAAAAAAATCTCTATTAAGTTTCTCAGTGCACGAAGGCCGATTGGTCGTCGCCATCGTTGGCGCTCTCCGCGCCCGAAATCTCAAGTTTCTCCCGACGCTGCAGGTCATCGTAGCCGCGCCGGTCAATCTCCACGTCCAACTCCCAGCCACCCTGTTCGAGCTCCCGCTCGTCGAGCACGGTCGCGCGCTCGTACAACAGAGCGCGCAACCTCGCCTGCTCGACGGTCAGCCTGACGGTTCCACAGACCACATCGAGATGCAGGAAGTCGGTGATCACGCCAAGCAGGAGGTCGATACCTTCTCCCGTCGCGGCGGACAACCAAACGCGCTTCGGCATGCCGGTCTCCGCTCGATCGACTCGAGGCGCGACGCCGAGTATATCAGCCTTATTATAGACCTGAACGATGGGTAACCGGTCTGCACCGATCTCTCGCAGGACCTCGTCGACGTCTTCCATCCGCTCGATATGCGTCGGATCGCCGCAGTCGATCACATGCAGCAACAAACGGGCCTGCGTGGTTTCCTCCAGCGTAGACTGAAACGCAGCGACGAGCTCGTGCGGCAAATCCCGGACGAATCCAACCGTATCAGCGAGTATGACCGGACCGCCGACCGGAAGTTCGACGCGGCGCATGGTCGGGTCCAGGGTCGCGAAGACCTGATCGGCCACCATGACCTGCTCCCCGGTCAGCCGGTTGAACAACGTCGACTTGCCGGCGTTCGTATACCCGACCAGCGATATCGTCGGAATCTCGCGCTTCCGGCGCTGCTGGCGGGCCAGGCCGCGCCGTTTACCCAGGCGTTTCAGCCGCACCTGCAACTGCCGGATGCGATTGCCAAGCAGGCGCCGATCCGTCTCTAGTTGGGTTTCGCCCGGACCACGCAATCCGATTCCGCCCTTCTGGCGCTCGAGGTGCGTCCAGCCCCGCACGAGACGCGTCGACAGATGCTCGAGCTGCGCGAGCTCGACCTGCAACTTGCCCTCGAACGTGCGCGCGCGCAGCGCGAAGATATCGAGAATCAGTCCCGTACGATCGACCACGCGGCGTTCGAGCGCGCGCTCCAGGTTGCGCTCCTGGGCGGGCGACAGCGGATGGTCGACCAGTACGAGCTCCGCATCGAGCGCGTTGACACTGGCCTTGAGTTCTTCCAGCTTGCCGCTGCCGATCAGGAAACGCGGATTCATCGTCCGCAGTTGCGCGCGCATCTCTCCGGCGATCTCGGCACCGGCCGCGATCGCGAGCGACTGAAACTCGCCTTCATCTTCGCGGTGAGGAGGCGGTCCGACACGCACGTGCAACAGCAAGGCTCGCTCTCCGCCGCTGGGTCGTTCAAACAAAATGATACCCCGCGTCGCCGTGCGATTGACGGCGATACGCGACAGCCAGGGATTCGGCTCGTGGAATGACTGCCTCCCAGGCGACCCGGAAGGTCACGCGGAATTAATCGTCGCCGTCGCCGTCACCATCACCCGCTGGCAGACGAATGTTACGCGTCGGCACGATGGTCGAAATCGCATGTTTGTACACCATCTGGTTGACGCTGTTCTTCAATAGCACGACGAACTGGTCGAACGAATCGATCGTACCCTGGAGCTTGATGCCGTTAACGAGATAAATTGACACAGGCACCTTTTCCTTGCGCAGCAAGTTCAAAAAGGGATCCTGCAACATCTGCCCTTTGGTCATCGGTGACTCCTGATTCTTTATTCTTCTGCTTGTTATTATTTGGGCGATGATGCGCTGTGTATCTAGCACAGGCGCGACCACCATAACCCGTCCCACATGCGGATTC
>CAZISL010000114.1:0-3699 GCA_964541975.1 uncultured Chromatiaceae bacterium
CGTCGCCGCGCTTGCGCGACCGAGAGTGCGCGTCGCGGGTCTTGACCTCACACTGCACGCGACCTACGGCAATGTCAGGCCCGGCGATTTTCTGGCGCTGATCAATTCGTTCGGCGTCGTCGAGATCGCGCGCGCGGAAGGAAGCGCCGCGGACGCCCTGGGAATGGGGCGCGGAGCGCCCGTCATCGTCAACGCCGGCTAGCCGCAGCGCACGCCGACGCTATTCGGTCTGTTACCCACTGGCCAGTTCGGCCTTCTCCAGCTTCGCCCAGGAATCGCGCAGCGTAACGATCCGATTGAACACCGGCTTGCCCGGCTGCGAGTCGACCGTATCGACGATGAAATATCCCTGACGCTCGAACTGGACGACGTCCCCTGCCCCGGCCTGTGCCAGCATCGGCTCGACGCGGCATTCGCCGGCGACGACCAATGACGCCTCGTTCAGGTACTCATGGAAGTCATGGCCGGTGTGCCGGGCCGGGTCCGCGACCGAAAACAGCCGATCGAACAGTCGCGCCTCAACCTGTACCGACTCGTTGCACGACACCCAGTGGATCGTTCCCTTGACCTTGCGCTGGGCGGCGGGTGCGCCGCTGCGCGTCTCCGGGTCGTACGTGCAATGCAACTCGACGATCTCGCCGGCGTCGTCCTTGATCACGTCGACGCACTTGATGATGTAGCCGTAACGCAGCCGCACCTCGCCATCGGGCTTGAGGCGGAAAAACTTGCGCGGCGGATCTTCCATGAAGTCGTCCCGCTCGATGTAAAGTTCGCGGCTGAACGGAATCTCGCGCGAACCGAGTTCCGGACGGTTCGGGTGATTGGCCGCCGTCATCTGCTCGACCTGGCCTTCGGGGAAGTTGACCAGCACAACCTTGATCGGATTCACGACCGCCATCGCTCGCGGCGCGTTCTCGTTCAGGTCTTCGCGGACACAGTTCTCGAGCGCACCCATCTCGATCAATTTGTCTTTCTTCGTGACGCCGGCATTGCGCACGAAGGTTCGCAATGCCGCCGGCGTGTACCCGCGGCGGCGCATGCCTGCGACCGTCGGCATGCGCGGGTCGTCCCAGCCGTTGACGATGTTTTCGGCGATCATCATGGCCAGCTTGCGCTTGCTCGTGATCGTGTACGCGAGATTCAGCCGCGAGAATTCAATTTGCCGCGGCTTGGACGGCAGGTCCAGGTTATCGATACACCAGTCGTAGAGCGGCCGGTGATCCTCAAATTCCAGCGTGCAAAGCGAATGCGTGATGCACTCGAGCGCGTCCGACAACGGATGCGCGAAGTCGTACATCGGGTAGATGCTCCAAGCGTCGCCCGTGCGTTGATGCGCGACCTTGCGAATCCGGTACAGCGCCGGATCGCGCATATTCATGTTCGGCGAGGCCATATCGATCTTTGCGCGCAGCACCAACTGACCGTCGTCGAACTCGCCGGCCCGCATGCGCCGCAACAGGTCGAGACTCTCTTCGGCCGGCCGATCGCGCCACGGGCTGTCTGTCCCCGGCTCCGTCAGCGTGCCGCGATTGTCGCGGATCTGTTCTGCCGTTTGCTCGTCGACGTACGCCTTGCCATCCTCGATCAACCTGACCGCGCCGTTATAGAAGTCCTCGAAGTAATCGGACGCATGGAACAGGCGATCCTTCCAGTCGAACCCGAGCCAACGGATGTCCGCCTCGATCGAGTCGACGAAGTCCTGATCTTCCTTGAGCGGATTCGTGTCGTCGAAGCGCAGGTTGCAGCGCCCGTGGAACTCGTCCGCGATGCCGAAATTCAGGCAGATCGACATGACGTGCCCGATATGGAGGTAGCCGTTCGGTTCCGGCGGGAACCGCGTTACGATCTCCGCATGCTTGCCGCTCGCGAGGTCCTCGGCGACGATCGTGCGGATGAAATCCTTGCCGGCGGTATCGACCGAACCATTGGTTACTGAATCATTCATTCAGGACTTGGCCTCGTACTCTTGTTCAAAGTCTTCGACGATGTGGCGATTCTTATAACCCGGCAACAGGAACCGGCGCATCGCCTTGCCTTTCGTCAGCCACTCGATACGGGCGCCGTTCTTTTCGTTCGTGAGCGCCTGCTCGACGAGCCACGGCGTGACCGTCTCGACCTTGTCGCCAAGGATGTTCATGACGCGCTTCGATTTCTCCCACTGCTTCGCGTCCTCGCTGCGCGACGAATAGACGAGCAGTTCGGTCGGCACCATGCCCGGGCTCAGCGAGCCGATCAACACCGGTGAGTCCTCATACTCCTTCGCCAGCGCCTCGGTGAAATAGCGGACTGCATACTTGGTCGTGCCATACACGGCGAGCCCCGGCGTCTTCATGCCGTTGCTGCCGAATCCTTCGAAGGTATAGATCTTACCCGCGCCCAGCGCGAGCATGCCCTGCAAGGCGACCTGCGTGCCGAACATCGTTCCCGTCACGTTCGCGTCGACGGCCGCGGCGATCTGGGCGCCGTCGTTGTCGGCGAACAGTCCATAGTCCGTCGCCAGCGCGGCGTTGTTGATCCAGATATCCACGCGCCCGAACTTCTCGACGGCGGCATTCCACAGCGACTGGCAGGCGGCAAGGTCACTGACGTCGCAGGGCTGACCGAAAACTTCACCGTACTCGCTGAGTGCTGCGACGGCCGGGTCCACGCTCGATGCGCTGCGGCCGGTCACGACGACGCGGTGCCCGCGCTTCAAAAATTCGGTGGCGAGCCCACGGCCGATGCCGCGCGTGCTGCCCGTCACGACGATAGTCTGCATGTCTGTCTGCCTCATGACTCGTTATTGTTGCGGATCGCGCTGCAGCCGAAACCGCGCCAGCAGGATCAGCACCGGCAGCATGATCGCCGCGCCGACCATGAATGGTGCGTCCCGGCTGACGAAAGAATACAGCGGCCCGCAGATGATCGGGCCGATGACCCTGCCCATCGCGCTCGCGCTCTGATACCTGCCCATGATAGCGCCCCGCTCGGTGACGGACGCGGTTTTCGAGACCATGCTCGACACGCTCGGGTTGAACAGACCGACCGCGATGCCGAAGGGCAGCAGCGCCAGCCAGACCTGCCACGTGACCGTCGCCCATGCCATGCCCGACAGGCCGGCGGCAAAAAACACGCCGGCCGAAATCGCCATGGTCTTCTCCCCAAACCGCCGCGTCAGGGGCCCGATCAGGCCACCCTGTACGACGACGGTAATGGTGCCAAGCACGAAGAACAGCGTGCCGATGTCGCGCGGTCCCATGCCAAAGACGTCCTTGCCCCACAGCGGGAAGATCGCCTCGAGCTGTGCCATGCCGATGTAAAAAGCCAGCGCCGCGATCAGCAACTGGAGCAAACCGGCGCGGTTGAGCGTCGACAGGCCGACCGCCGCCGGATGATCGGCGCCGGGCGTGCCGAACAGCGGTTTGCGGTGCTCCTTCGGCAAACTCTCCGGCAGAAAGAACAGCGCGCCGAGCGTCGCGATCACGCTGATGCTCCCCGCCGCCAAGGCCGGCGCGACGAAGTTCGCCGTCGCGACGTCAGTGCCGGCCAGCAGCCCGCCGATCGCCGGACCGAATATAAAGCCCATCCCGAGGGCCGCGCCGATCTTGCCGAGCCCGGCCGAGCGCTCGTCCTCGGTCGTGATGTCTGACACGTAGGCGAACGCGGTCGAGGTGTTGCCGGCCATCAATCCGCCGAGCACACGGCTGGCGATGACGAGCG
>CAZISL010000115.1:0-8023 GCA_964541975.1 uncultured Chromatiaceae bacterium
GGTGTCGTGACCGATGGCGTCAAGATGAGCATCAATCCGTTCGACGAGATCGCGCTCGAGGAAGCGTTGCGGATCCGCGAACAGGGCAAGGCGAGCGAGGTCTTCGTCGTCTCGATCGGCCCGTCGGATTGCCAGCAGCAGTTGCGGACCGGGCTCGCGATGGGCGCCGACCGGGCCATCCTGATCGAGACGGATGCCGACATCGAACCACTGGCCGCGGCGCAAGTACTGCTGCAGCTGATCGAGAAGGAACAACCTGACCTGGTCATCCTCGGCAAGCAGGCGATCGACGATGACTGCAATCAGACGCCGCAGATGCTGGCGACGCTGTGGGGCCGTCCGCAGGCGACGTTCGCATCCATGCTCGAGTTCGACGACGGCACCGCGACGGTCACGCGCGAGGTTGATGCCGGCCTCGAGGTGATCGTTGTGGATCTGCCGGCGGTAATCAGCACGGACCTGCGCCTGAACGAGCCGCGCTACGTGAAGCTTCCGGACATCATGAAGGCGAAGAAAAAGCCGCTCGAGACGATGTCGATCGAAGATTTCGGCGTCGATGTTTCGCCGCAGTTCGAAACCCTGAATTACGAACCGCCGGCAGCCCGCCAGAAAGGCGTCATGGTTAATGACGTCCCCGGCCTGATCAGCGCGCTCAAGGATAAAGGATTCTCGTTATGAGCAAGATTCTCATCGTTGCCGAACACGACGGCTCGAGTCTGAACCCGAGTACGGCCAAGACCGTCAGTTGTGCGGCGGCCGTCGGCGGGGAAATCGCTATTGTGGTCCTGGGATCAGGCTGCGGCGACATTGCCGCGGCGGCCGGACGAATCGAGAGCGTCGCGCGTGTTGTTGTCGTTGACCGCGTGGACAACGCGGCCCCGCTCGCCGCGGTCCTGGCGCCGCAGATCGCGGCTCTGGCCGACGGTTACGACTACGTATTCGGCCCCTCCACCACCTTTGGCAAGGACCTGATGCCGCGCGTCGCCGCGCTGCTCGGCGTCGGGCAGATCAGCGACATCATGAGCGTCGAGGATTCACGTACGTTCAAACGTCCGATTTATGCGGGCAACGCGATCGTGACCGTCAAGGCGCCCGGCGACAAACCCGTCGTCGCGACCGTGCGCGTCGCATCGTGGTCCGCTGCTGCCGAGGGTGGCAATGCGGCGATCGAGGATGCTGCGTCGAATGTGGAAGTGCCCGGGCATACCCGTTTCGTCGAACTCCAGTCGGGCGGCGGCGACCGCCCTGACCTGCAGGCCGCCAACATCGTTCTGGCGGGTGGCCGCGGCGTCGGCAGTGCCGAAAACTTCGACATCCTGTTCAAGCTGGCCGACAAGCTCGGCGCCGGGGTCGGCGCATCTCGGGCGGCGGTCGACGCCGGCTACGTGCCGAATGACATGCAGGTCGGCCAGACCGGCAAGATCATCGCGCCGGACCTGTATGTCGCGTTCGGCATTTCCGGCGCTATTCAGCACCTGACCGGCATCAAGGACGCCGGGACGATCGTTGCGGTCAACAAGGATCCGGAAGCGCCGATTTTCGAGATCGCGGATATCGGCATCGTCGGCGACCTGTTCGAAGTCATTCTACAACTGGACGAACAGATTGGCGGGTAACGCCGCGACCCGACGCGGCAAACGTCGATGACCCAAACAGGCGGACCGGCGCCCACCAGCGTCGGTGTGTCCTTGCTGATTCTCCTCAGTGTCACCAGCGCACTGTCGCCGTTCGCGATGGTCGTGCTGGCGCCCGCGCTCGATGCCCTTGGCACGCAGTTCAGCGTGGGTGCCGCACAGACCCAATTCATCGTCTCCGCATACCTGCTCGGCCTGGCGTTCGCTCAACCGGCCGCGGGTATCCTGTGTGACCGGATTGGCCGCCGGCCCATCATGCTGTGGGGTTTCGCGATTTTCGTCGTGACGAGCGTCATCTGTGCATTCGTGGACAGCTTCGAAGTGTTGATCGGGATGCGCTTCCTGCAGGCCGCCGGCGTCAGTGTCGGCACCGTGACGAGTCGCGCCACGGTCCGCGACCTGAACGATGCGTCGGGTTCGGCCCGGGCGTTGTCGTACATTTCGGCCGCGATGGGTCTCGCGCCGATCGTCGGACCCGCCATCGGTGGTTCGATCAGCGCCGCTTACGGCCCGCAGGCCGTGTTCTTCGCCAGCGCGTCCCTCGGCGTCGTGGTATGGGTCTGGGGTCTCGCCCGCTACCCCGAGACCACCGATCCGGCGAACCGTCCCAAACCGAGCCTCGGAGAATGGCTGCACAGCTACGCTGAATTGCTCCGCTCGCGCGTCTTCATCGGCTATTCGATGATGTACGGCCTCGCGCAGGCCGTGTTCTTCGCCTTCATGACCGTCGGAGCCGCGGTGTTCTCGCGTGACCTCGGCCTCGGTCCCGGGGCGTTCGGCGCGACCTGGGGCGCGCTGGCATGCGACTACGTCGCCGGCGCGACACTGACGGGAAAACTGGCGGCTCGCGTAGAGCCCGATCGGCTATTGCGCACGGGGCTCGGCATCATCCTGATCGGTACCTTCTCGTTACTTTTTCTCGTACTCAGCGTGGGCGTTACATTCTGGGTGCTGACGATTCCGTTGATCGTGTTGTCGTTGGCAAACGGCATCGTGACGCCACTATCGCTCGCCGGCGCCGTCAGCTACCGCCCGTTGATCGCCGGCACCAGTTCCGGTCTGTCGAGCGCGATCGGGTTGAGCCTGAGCGGGTTGTTCACGATCGTGACCGGTCTGGTCTATACAGGTTCGTTCGTGCCGGTGGCGATCCTGATGGCCGTAGTCGCCGTACTGACGGCGGCGACCGGCTGGCTGACCCGGGCCGACGATTGACGGCCCGGGTCAACGGGTCGCTAGAAACCGACGACGGTCCCGACCGAGCTGAGTACTTCGCTGACCGGCACTGTCTGACCGGGCTTGACGACGCCGAGCCAGCACTCGACGAACAACCCGAGCCAGATCGCCAGCACGAACGGCCGGCACTGGCCGAGGCTCTTCGCCATGGACTGATTCACGTCATCGCTCAGCGAGGGCTGATCGATATTGTTCCGCAGCGCCATGATCCCGCCGATATAGCCGGGTATGTAGACCCGAATCATCAATCCGCAGAACACGAGTCCCGCGAAAATCAGCAGCTTCGCGCCCACCCACGGTGCCGGATCGAGTCGACCGATGTAGAACGACACCGACGTAGCGATGATCAGGTAAATCACGAGCGCCCAACGGAACCAGAAATCGACTTTGGTGACGACCTTCGACAGCGGCGTGCCATGGGCAACGTGAAGATAGACCACCATCGCCAACCAGCCGGGACCCAGTGCGATGAAGCCGATCTGCTGCCACAACGGATGATCAATGCCGTTATACCCAACCAGCAATCCGCCGACCGTCAGCATCAGCGTCATGCAGATGCGTGGGACGAAGTCGAGATCGACCATGATCTTGGCCGCCGTGGTCCGCGCCGAGTTTGAGAGCTTCGGGTCGACGACCATGCCGCTCGAGTAGAAGACGCCCATGTCGCCGCCCAGCCAGTAGACGAACAGCAGCAGATGGAAAATTATCAGTAAGTCGTACAAGGACATTCGCTTCCTCCCCCGTTATTGCCTGGCGACGATCAAAGGTTGTCGAGTACGGCGTCAGCCGCGCTGACCTTGAACTCGCCCGGACCCTCGACGAACACCCCGGTCGCAACGCCATCGTCGACGATCAGAGCGAAACGCTGGCCGCGCTGCCCCATACCGAAACCGCTGGCATCCAGTCCGAGGCCGAGCGCATTCGTGTAGTCGGCGTTACCGTCGGCCAGCATCAACACGTCGTCGCCGACGTTCTGGTTGCCGCCCCACGCATCCATGACGAATACGTCGTTGACGGCGAGGCAGGCGATCGTATCGACGCCCTTGCCTTTGATCGCGGCGGCGTGTTCGACGAATCCGGGAAGGTGCTTGGCCGAGCACGTCGGCGTAAATGCGCCCGGCACGGAAAACAAGACGACCTTCTTGCCGCCGAACAGGTCTGCGCTCGACAGCGAATCCGGTCCGTCGCTGGTCATCACTGCGAAACTGCCTTCTGGCATGCGATCACCGACACTGATGCTCATGGTCTTCTCCTGGTTGGGTGCTTGAGGCGGGCGCAGTTTTTATTTTGGCGACCGCGCCGGTTGAAGCCGCGTATTGTAGCGCCTGTGCGCTGTGTACGCCGCACAAATGTCAATCGGCGCGCGCTAGTCGATGAGGAATAGTGACAGGCGCGGAAAGAACGCCACGATCGAGAGCCCCACGAGCATCAGTGCCAGGAACGGCAGCACGGCTCGGCAGATCGTCCAGAACGGTTCCCTAAACACCGTCATCGCGACGATCAGGTTCAGGCCGAGCGGCGGCGTCAGGTAGCCGATCTCGAGATTGACGACCGTGATGATCCCGAAATGAACGGGATCGATGCCCTGCGCTGCCGCGAGCGGCTGCAGGATCGGCGCCAGGATCAGGATGGCCGAGCCGATATCCATCACACAGCCGACGGCGAGCAGGAACAGGTTCATGCCGATCAGGAATCCGGCCCGGCTCGAGATCGTGTCGGCCAGTGCCCCGACCAGCAACTCGGGCACCTGCTGATACGCCAGGAACACGTTCAGGCTCAGCGCGAGCATCAGCACCGGGAACAGTGAACCGAGCAGGCGCGTCGTCTGGCCGATGACGGCATACAGATCCGCGAAACGCATTTCCCGGTATACCAGCGTCTCGACGAGAATCGCATAGACCACTGCGACCGCCGCCGATTCCGTCGCCGTGAAGTAACCGCTGTAGATTCCGCCCAGGATCAGTGCCGGCATCACGAGCGCCCAGACACCCGCCCGAAACGCATCCCGAACCTCGGCCCACGACCAGTTGCCCCCGCCGACCGAGCGGTTTCGCAGGATTGCGTAAGTGGCCATCAACGTGACGAGCAAAGCGGCCGGACCGACGCCGGCGATGAACAGATCCGCGATCGACGTCTGCGTCATGATGCCGTAGAGGATCAGCGGGATGCTGGGGGGCACGATAATGCCGAGCGTACCGGCGGCGCACAGCGCGCCGATGGCGAACGATTTCGAATAGCCGGCCTGCAACAGCGCCGGGTACATCACCGCACCGACCGCCAGCAGGGTTACGGTGCCAGAGCCGGAGACGGCTGCGAACAGAGCACAGGACAGCACCGCGGCAATCGCCAGCCCGCCCGGAATCGGCGCGCTGACGGCCTGCATCATGCGGATCAGCCGGGCCGCCATGGCGCCCCGCGACATGATGTTGCCGGCCAGTATGTACAGGGGGATCGACAGCAGGATCTCCTTGTTCAGCGCGTCCCACGCGTCAATGACGATGTTCGCGACCTGGCCATCGCCCCAGATCACGTAGGCGTATGCGGTCGCCATGCCGAGCACGACCAGCAGGTTCTGGCGCAGCATGAATAGCGCCAGCACGAGCGCCAGTAAACCGACGGCGGCCATCACGCTGTCCCCGCCTCGTCCACGTCGGTGGCCAGCGCGCCGACATCGGGTGGCCGCAAGTCAGGGAACAACGCATACACGAGGTGCCGCAGTCCGCCGATCGCGAACGCGAGCGGGATCACCGACTGGAACGGCCAGACGGCGATACGCAACGCGACCGAACGCTCCTGCAATTCGAAACTGTCGACCACGACGCCGGCGGCGATCACCGCGAACGCAATACAGAAAGCGGCCATGCCGAGATCATTGGCGCGTTCGAGAAACGGGTTAAGGCGGTTCGGCAACCAGCCGTCCGCGAAGCGAGGACGCAGGTGGGAGCCACCGGCTGATGCCAGTCCGAGGCCGAACATGACCACGAACAGGTTGGCGTAGACGCCGCCCTGACGAGCCCAGTGCAGGCCCGTGCCGGTCAGTTCGCGGCTCAGCACGTCGGCGAATACGGCAAGAATCAGCAGTGCGAAGGCAACGAAGGTGATCGCCCGCTCCGCGCTCGATAACCGCGCCATCGTGCGCTCGACGAGGCTGCGGAATTTAAAATTTTTCACTTTAATTAGTCTCTATTACTCTTTGTTTAATAGACTAATATTAGGAATCATTACCATGACAATCGCCGCCGACACAATGTGCATCACGGCCACGGCGGCGAAGATCGGCTCGTAGGAATAGTTTTGGGATACCCACCCGGCGGCCGCGACGAACAGCATCCCGCCGAAACTGCCGACGGCGCCGAACAGCCCCCAGATTGTCGCGACGTCGCGCGAGGGGAAAAGGTCCGCGGGCAACGTAAACAAGTTCGACGATTTCATCTGGATCGCGAACATCGCAACGCCGATCAGCGCAATCGAGACGCCGGCCGATTCGGTCCAGACAGCGGGCAACGCGCAGGGGATTAGCAGGGCTCCGATCCAGATGACCCATTTTCGCGCCGCATTGACCGTCATGCCGCTCCGGATCAACCGCGTGCCGAGCCAGCCGCCGAACAGGCTGCCGATGTCGGCCGCCAGGAACGGGATCACGGCGAAGATGGCGATAGCCTTGATGTCGAAACCGCGTTCCTGGGCGAGATACAGCGGCAGCCAGCTGACGAAGAAATAAAATGCACCGTCCGCGACGAAGCGGCTTAGCATCAGACCCCAGACTTCTCGATAACGGAAGAAACGCAGCACGGATCCGGAACCCGTGTCGGCGGGCACGTCGCCGAGTTCATCTTCCCGGTCGGCCATGATCAGCTGGCGCTCTTCGGCCGACAACGATGGATGGTCCTCCGGATGGTCGAAACGCGCCTGCCAGATCAGCAACCAAATAAAGCCCGCCGCGCCGGGCACGATAAACGCCCACTGCCAGCCGAACGTGAGGATCAGCCACCCGAGCAATGGCGGGGAAATCAACGCGCCGAGCCCCGGCCCCATCGTCACGATCCCAACCGCGAGCGACCGTTCGGAGCGCGGGAACCATTCGGCGACGGCCTTCACGGCGGCCGGGAAATTCATCGACTCCGTCAGCCCCAGCAGGGTACGCAGCGAGAAGAAGCTCCAGAAGCCGCGCCCGAACGCATGCAGGATCCCGGCGATACTCCAGGCCACGACGGCGAAGCGGAACGAGCGCTTGGTGCCGAGCCGGTCGACGACCGGCCCGATCAGCATCTGCCCGATCGCATAGGCGAACAGGAAGCCCGACGTGATCAGGCCGAATTCGGTATTGCTGAGAGAGAACTCCTCGACGAGGACGGGCGCCGCGACAGCCAGCGCCTGACGATCGATATAGTTGATCGTCGTGATCAGGCATAACAGGATGGCAATCTGCCAGCGAAGAGCCAGGCCTATCCCCAAGATACTGCCCCCGCTTCGGCCCGGTCGGTCAATCAGCTGGCCGCGAGCCCGCTCGACAGCCAGGCCATTGCCGCGTCGCGCTCACTGTAAGCAAAGTGGCGGACGTCGGCGCTGATGAAATAGTCGACGACGCGCGGCATGACCGACAGGAACGCGCTGTCCGTCACGGCGGCGACCTTGTCGATATCGCGGTTGTTTTCCTTCACGAATCGCAGGTGAGAAAGGAACCCAGCAAAGTCTTCCCAGCCCGGAAACTTCTCGGCAGAGATCATGACGCCGGTTAGCGCCCCCGCGCTGACGATATAGTCATCAACGGCCTTGCCCAGCGCCTGGAAATCCTCGGTCCGCAGCGGCCCTTCCGGCATGATTACCAGGATGCCCTTGTCGCGTATCAACTCGTAACTAACCATTTGTGTCTCCCGCACCGCTACAGCGCATGCCCGCGGCGGACATTCTAATGCCGCAACGAATGCGGCGCATCGTAAATTCTCGAGATCTAGGCGTGCGGGCCGGCTTCCCAGCCGCGCCCGCCCAGCAGCGCTTCGGCCCGTTCCCGCGGACCGGCCTCCAGCTGGGTGTTGAACGTCGAGTTCCAGCGATTCAGGAACGCGAACAAGCATGCGACGCCCGCCAGCTCCATGATCTGCCGATCATCGAAGTGCGCGGCGAGATTCTCGTATTCGGCGTCGGTCAGGCGGTTC
>CAZISL010000116.1:0-11295 GCA_964541975.1 uncultured Chromatiaceae bacterium
AAAGGCTCCTCGGATGAGCGATCTGTCAGGGCAGCTCGTGGTGAAACCCGGGTTCTGACGATCCTGATACCAGGCAGCGTCGACGCCGGATGATTTTTTCGTGGCGCGATTATGCAACACAAACAGAATGTTGCGCCAATAGCCGCGATCATTAGACACTTTGCCGGGATCTCTCGCGGAATTAACACTCTGATTCTAAAGATTTTTTAAGCCGGCTAATCCCGCCGGGCGGGTCCGGCCGCTTTATGCGAACAGCTTGCGGTATGACGTGTCGCCCCGGCTCGCCGTCAGCAGCAGTTTGAAATAGTCGGCGGCGGTCATTGGCTGACCGAACAACATGCCCTGCACGAGATCGCAGTTGAGAACTTTCAGATAACTGAGTTGCAGCTCGGATTCGACGCCCTCGGCGACGACATCCATGTTCATGCTGTGCGCCAGATCAATGATCGCCGCTACGATCGTCGTGCCGTCCTTATTGATCAGGATTTCCCGAATAAAAGACTGGTCGATCTTGAGCGTATCGATCGGGAACTGTTGCAGCGCGCTCAGCGACGAGTAACCGGTGCCGAAGTCGTCGATCGACAGGCTGAGCCCCAGTTTGGATAGCTGTCGCAGTATCCGGATCGTGTGGTCCGGGTCGCGCATCAGCGTCGTTTCGGTGATCTCGAGTTCCAGCGCGTGCGGCGAAACGCCGTGTTTCTTCAGGATGCGCTTGATGCGTCTCGTGAAGTTCGGTTGCGCGAGTTGCTTCAGCGACAGGTTGACCGACACCTTGCCGCTTCCGGGGATGCGATGTTGCCAGTCGCTCAGGTCCTTGCAGACCTGATTCAGGACCCATTCACCGATCTGCACGATCAGGTTCGTTTCCTCCGCGAGCGGGATGAACTCGGACGGCAAAACGAGTCCGCGATCCGTCAGCTCCCAGCGCACCAGCGCTTCCGCGCCTACGATAGCGCCGGACTTGACGTCCATCTTCGGCTGGTAGTGCACGAGCAGCTCGTCCAGTTCATACGAGCGCCTGAGTTTGCTCTTGAGCATCAGGCGTTCGACTGATGCGGCGTTCATCTCCGCGTCAAAAAACTCGAACCTTGTGCGCGGACTGCGCTTCGCGTGGTACAGGGCCGCGTCGGCGTTACGGATCAGGTCGATTACATTGTCGGCGTCCTTGGGGAAAGTCGCGATACCGATGCTGATGCCCATGTGAATCTCGTGGCCCTGGACGATCACGACCTTGCCGAGATCCTTGCGGAGCTTCTTCGCGAACGACTGCAGATACGCATTCAGTTCTTCCTTCGGCCGATCCCACTCGAGCGCGATCGCGAATTCGTCGCCGGCCAGGCGACCGCTGATGGCTTTCGGCGGCAACAGCTTCGTCAGGCGGCTCGCGAGGCATTCGAGACACGTGTCGCCCGCTCCGTGGCCGTAGGTATCGTTGATGTCCTTGAAGCGATCGACGTCGAAGTACAGCAGCGCGATCTGTTTCCGGATTCTCTGCGCCCGCGCGATATGCTGCTGCAACAAATGCTGGAACTGCATCCGGTTCGGGATCTTGGTCAGCGCATCGATCTTCGCGAGATAGCGGATACGTTTTTCCGTCGCTTTGCGTTCGGAGATATTGCGGGCCGCGATGATGAAACCCTTGTTCGAGAAACCCTCCGCATCGATGCGCGAGCAAGTATATGACACCGGAACCTCGGCTTCTCCTCGCCCGACCAGCGCCGCTTCGAGCGTGCGTTTTTCACTCGCCAGCATGAATTCGTCGGCGTATTGCGTCGCCACCAGCTCCAGCATTGGCCTGCCCTTCAGCTCGTCGGTTTCATAACCGAGCATGCGGGTCGCCGCCCGGTTGACGAATTCGATGGCGCCGTCGTTGTCAGTCTGTATCACCGCATCGTTGAGCGCGCCGAGGACCCGGTCGAGTTCCTCTCGCGATACCTTCCGCTCATTCAGCCTGCGGCTGATCCAGTGCAGCGACTCCATCAGCCGACCGAGGTCGTCGCCGCTGTCCGGCTCGCCGGCGTCGATATCGTTGCCGAGTCTGAGTCCTGTCTCCGCGAGATTGCGGGTCAGGATCGCCTGCCGGTAGGTCAGCAGTGCCGCGATCGCCGCGACGACCGCGATCGTCGCCAGGATCGACAGCGTTAGCGCGTCCGGTCCACCCGGGATTCGGCCTTGCCAGACGGCGGTCGCGGCGGCCGACACCGCGATCAGCGTGATCATGGCGGTCACGAGATACCTGGAAAATAGGCTCAGTGGTCGCATCGGTTGCCGTTCGTTCCTCTGCGCAGACGGTTACGCGACGATCAAGGGCATTCGTCGTGTGGCAGTGGTCCGTTGGGGGAAACGACTCGCCTGCACGCATGTTGTTATTTTTCTCGCCAGGGTGAGGCAAACGCTGGCATGGTCGGGCTAAGCCCGAATATTTGTGTATATGATACCACTGGTGGAAAGAATGGTGTCTAACATTCGGTTTTCCCGATAGAATTCGCTGTATGGCAAGCGCTTGACGGTGGCCGGGTGGACAAGGACGCGCAGAAAAGTGCCCTGATCGTTGATGATTCGCGCACGGCGCGCGAGGCGCTTGCTCGTGTTCTCAGGCAGCACCAGATTTCGGTCGAGATGGCCGAATCGGCCGAGGAAGCGCTGGAACTCCTGGTCCGCACACGCCCCGATGTGATCTTCATGGATCACCTGATGCCCGGTATGGATGGGTTCCAGGCCGTTCGCGCCATCAAGGACAATCCGGCCACCGCTACGATCCCGATCATGATGTATACGTCGCAGGCGGGCGAGTTATATGTCGGCCAGGCCCGCGCGCTCGGTGCGATCGGGGTGCTGCCGAAGCAGATCAAGCCCGTGCAGGTATCGGAGACTCTGAAATCGCTGAACCTGCTGCCACGGGAGGAGGATCCCAGGGAGGTCGTTGCGGAGCGGGTCGCGCCGGAGAACGACGTCCAGCAGACGCTGGCCGATGTCGAGGACATGATGGAACCGGCGGACTGGAGCGAACTGCATCGGTGGTTCGCGCAGATGCTCGAGCATCACGGTCACACCATGCGAGCGGATATCGAATCGAGCGTCGCGCGTCTGCTCAAAGCGAACGCGGATGAGCAGGACGAGACCGGCGAGCATCGTGCGCCGGGTGATGGAGATATCCCGCAGACGCAGCTCAGTCGCATGAATGCGACGACGCTGCTGGTGGCCGCGCTGGCGGTGTTCGCCGCGTTGTTCTTCTGGCTGTACGTCGAAGCGCAGCGGGACTGGCGCGATGTCTACGCGCAAAACGTCGAGTTGCTCGAAGTGCTGCGGGCACAGCAAGCGGCGGCCGAAGCCGCCGGGCGTGACGCGCGGCTTGGCGGGCGCCTGGCCGCTGACCCGAGCGGATCCGATCGCATCGTGCCGGAGCTCGAGTGGGCGACCAACCAGTTCGCTTCGTATGGTGCGGACGAGGTGCCACTGAGCGACCAGCGGTTGGACTTGATCGAAAGTCTCGTCCGGCAGTTGCGCGCCGTGGGATTCCGCGGCGAAGTTCAGATCGACGCCCACGTAGGCGACTTCTGTTACGTGCAGGGCGCAGACGGCGTTCTCGAGTTCGCGTCGGAAGACCTGCCGGTCGCGGAGTGCGATCGCATCGGGCTCGGGGAGGAAGAGGCGAGGGCGATGTCAGCGAAGCAATCCGTGGCATTCGCGAATTACCTGGCGGCCTTCGAGCGCGAGGCGCGTCAGGACGTCCGTATCAGCATCAACGCACAGGGCAACTCGAGTCCGCAGTATTCGTACCCGGCGCGGTCCGCGGACAACAACGCGGGTGACTGGAACGAGGTCGCACGGCAGAATAATCGTGTCCAGGTGCGCCTCGTCGCAGATAATGCCGGTCCGCCCGGTGAGTTCGGCCCGGTCGGTCGACGCTAAGAAACCAGGAGTTCGATGAGTCAGTTCAAGCCGCCGGCATTGTTGCGCGGCCCACATACCCAATCGATCGTGGCGCGCGTCGGCATCAGGTCCGCGCGCGTACGTGCGAGAGCCGCGGAGTTGCTCTCTGCGTCCGAGGACATCATTGCCGACGTCGGTCATGGTGTGCGCCTGCTCGTGCACCACACGCCACCGCGTGGCGACGGTAACGGCAGGTTGGCTGCGCTGCTGCATGGCTGGGAGGGCAGTGCGATGGCGACTTACGTGTTGTCGGTGTCCGATCGCTTATGGCGCAAGGGGTATCGCATCGTCCGCATCAATTTGCGCGATCACGGTGATTCGCATCATCTGAACGAAGAAATGTTTCATTCGTGCCGGCTGGACGAGGTTGTCGGAGCCGTGCGCTGGACCCAAAGCGAGTTTCCGCGCGACGATTTGTTCCTGATCGGTTCGTCACTGGGCGGCAACTTCGCTCTGCGGATCGCCGCCGGCGCGAGCAATTCGGGTCTCGACATCCGGCGGGTCATCGCGATCTGCCCGGTGCTGGATCCGGAGCAGACGATGCACGCGCTGGATCATGGCTCACGAATCTACCAGCGGTATTTCATGCGCCGCTGGCGGGTGTCACTGGAACGCAAGAAGGCGGCCTTCCCGCAGCGTTTCGATTTCACTCGCCTGGAGCAATTTCGGACGCTGGAAGACATGACCGATTACTTCGTCCGCAACTACACGGAGTATCCGGACCTGACGACCTACCTGCGCGGTTATGCCCTGACCGGTGAGCGTCTCGAGAACCTGGAAGTGCCCAGCACGATGCTGCTGGCGGAGGACGATCCTGTCATTCCCGTGGCGGGCCTCGAGCGAATCGCACGACCGGACTGCCTGCGCATCGAGACGACGCCGCACGGCGGGCATTGCGGTTTCATCTCCGACCTGAAACTGAACAGCTGGGCCGACCAGTTCGTCGACCGTGAGCTGGAACGAAACTGGCGCGGCCGATCCGCGTCTCAGTGATACCCGTAACCCAGTTGCTTGATCGACGTCACGATTCCATTCTCGAAGCGGATGACGCGCATCAGGCGGCGCGGACCGAAGTTATAGGTCCACTCCTCGATGACGACTTCTTCGTAGGCGCGATCGGCGAATAACAGCTCGCGATCGTCACTGCCGGCTGAGTCGAACCGATAACGCGTCCGTGCGAAGGATCGATTTCTCGGCAGGCCGGCACGCACCAGCGTGCGTACCTGCACGGCTTCGGGTTCGCCGCAGAACCTCAGGACCTTGCCTTGCGGCGCACCGTCGCTGATGAGCCTTGAACCACAGCGCAGGGCGGCCGCCGGCTGCGCCAGCAGCAGGATGCCGGCCAGGAAAATAAGGATTCGCCAGTACATGGATGTAATCTCCGATCACGAGGCCTTACTATCGCGCCTTGTTTTAGAGTTGAGCCCGACCCCAGCTTACAGGCGGACACTGAATGGCCCATGAACGAAATCGAGCCGGCGCGATGCCTGGTGGTCTGTTAGTCGAGGGCGCAGCGCCTTGAGCGATCAGTTCGAGCGTCGTCTCCGTGGTCTGTCCGAGCCGGGGGTCGCTCGCTGCCTGCAGGGCGGCCGGCATGGCATCGAGAAGGAGAACCTGCGCGTCACGCCCGACGGCTACATCGCCGCTACGGATCACCCGGTCGGACTTGGCTCGGCGCTGACGAATCGATTCATTACGACGGACTACTCGGAGGCGCTGCTCGAGTTCGTGACGCCGCCGGTCGGGTCTGTCTGGGAAGTCATCCAGTATCTGTGCGATATCCACCAGTTCGTCTACGGGCATCTCGACGATGAACTGTTGTGGGCGATGAGCATGCCATGCATGATTCGCTCCGCAGCGGACGTGCCGCTGGCGCGTTACGGGTCATCGAATGTCGGCACGATGAAGACGGTCTACCGGCGCGGCCTCGGTTATCGCTACGGCCGCAACATGCAGGCGATCGCGGGTATTCACTTCAACTATTCGTTGTCCGAATCGTTCTGGCCGGTCTACCGGGACATCGAGAGTTGGAATTCCGACGAATCCGAGTTCCGCTCGTCAGCCTATCTCGGTCTCGTGCGCAACGTGCGGCGACTGAACTGGCTGCTGCTGTATTTGTTCGGCGCGTCGCCGGCTGTTTGCAAGACTTTCCTGACGGGCGTCGATACGAATCTCGAGGAGTTCGACTCGGGCACGCTGCACGGTCCGAACGCGACGTCGCTGCGCATGAGCAACATCGGTTATCAGAACTCGAACCAGGCCGCGTTGACCGTGTCGGCCAACAGTCTCGGGGAGTACATTAACGACCTCGACTACGCCGTTCGAACCCCAGACAAGGCCTACGAGGAAATCGGCATGAAGGTCGACGGTGTCTATCGTCAACTGAACGCCAATCTCCTGCAGATCGAGAATGAGTATTACAGCGCCGTACGCCCGAAACGCGTCGCGCGCAGCGGGGAGAAGCCCACCGAAGCCCTGCGGCGCGGCGGCGTCGAATACGTCGAACTGCGGTCGCTCGATATCAGCCCGTTCGACCCGGTCGGTATCAACCGCGTGCAGGTGAAATTTCTCGAAGCCTTCCTGATCTATTGCCTGCTTAAAGACAGCCCGCCGATCAGCATTGACGAGAAGCACGACAACAGTCACAACCACGCGGCATCTGCGGGTCGGGGCCGCGAACCGGGCCTCGAGTTGCGGCGTCAGGGACGCCACTGCAAATTGCGGGATTGGGGTCTCGAGGTGTGCCGGGAAATGTTGTCCGTGGCTGGGCTACTGGAGTCGGGGGACGGGGCCGCGTACACGGACGCTGTCAACGCACAGATCGCAGCGCTGGAAGACCCGGACCGCACTCCATCCGCAAGGTTTATCGGCGAACTCGTCGACAACGAGCAGAGCGTATTCGAGTACGCGATGGATCTGAGCCGCCGCTATCGAGACTACTTCGGCGCTTTGCCGAGCGACATGAATGCGCATCACCAGGCGTTGTCCGACGAAAGCCGCGCGTCGTTGCAGCGGCAGGCGGAAGTGGAAGCGGCCGATACGATCGATTTCGATACGTACCTGGAGCGCTACTTCTCCTGACCGAACCGCAGTTTGCGGGAACTCACGCGAGGGCCGCCGTCGCAAGCTCCTTGAACTCGATCGAATCGTCGGCAAGGATCTCCGGTTCGATGCGGGCGCCCGCCGCGATCAGTTTCTTCGACAGCATGAATTCGCGTGCCTTGTTGATCGCGTCGACGGCGATGAGCCGATCACCGTCCATGTAGAACGCCGCGAACGAGCGTTCGTCCGGATCGCCGCGCAACACGACCTGGTCGTGCTCGCCCGACAGGCCGACGACCTGCAGTTTAATATCGTACTGATCCGACCAGAACCAGGGAATCTGCGCATACGGTTTCAGCTGGCCGCAAATCGTCGCGGCGGCGGTCTTGGCCTGTTCCTGAGCGTTGTGCACCGACTCGAGGCGCAGGCGCCGTCCCAGCAGGCTGTTGGGATGGTTCGTACAGTCGCCGATCGCGAGGATATGCGGATCGCTGGTGCGGCAGCACTCGTCGACCAGGATGCCGTTGTCGCAATCGATGCCGGCCGCCTCGGCGATATCCGTCGTCGGCAGGATGCCGACGCCGATGCAGACCATGTCCGCCGGGGATTCCTGACCGTCCGACGCACGCAGCGCCTCGACGTGACCTTCGCCCAGCAGCGTGCTGTGGGGATTGCGATTGCAGAGGATGTCGACGCCCTCCTCGGTGTGTACTTTTTCGAAAAATGCCGACACTTCCGGGCACACGACTCGATTCATGACCCGGTCTGCCATCTCGCGGACCGTGACGTTCAGGCCATGCTTTACGGCGACGGCGGCGACTTCGAGCCCGATGTAACCCGCGCCGATGACGATCAGATTATTGCCCGACTGAAAGTCGGGCTGCATCCGGCGAACGTCATCGATGGATCGCAGGTAGTGGACGCCGTCGAGGTCGACGCCGGGAATGTCAATCTTGCGAACCTGGCTGCCGGTGGCGATGACCAGCCGACCGTATTCGAGTCTCTCGCCGGAACTCAGCGTCACCGATTGATTCTGTGTGTCGATCGACTCGACGCGCGTCGACAGGCGGATGTCGACATCGTGCTCGTCGTAATACTTTTGGTGCCTGATGAAGAGTCGATCGAGTTCCATTTTACCGGCAAGATACGCTTTCGACAGCGGCGGACGCTGGTACGGGAGATACTCTTCCTCGCCGACCATGATGATCTTGCCGTCGAAACCACCCTGGCGAAGCGAAACCGCGACCTGGCCTGCGGCGTGACCCGCGCCGGCGATAATGACGTTATCGGACATATGTGCCTCGGATTATTGTTGCTATGACAAGTGTTTTGCCCGTGCAGACGGCCCATTATACTCGTTGGTCCGAGCGTAAACGCCTGCGACACGCCTATCGTCAGGGCGTCAGCGAAGCAAAACAATAAGGGAAAGACGATGGCAAGAGCGATCATGATCGACGAGTTCGGCGGCCCGGAAAATCTCGAATGGCGCGAGGTCGACGTGCCGGAACCCGGTCCCGGAGAGGCGCTGATCGAGCACAAGGCGATCGGCCTGAACTTCATCGACACCTATCATCGTTCCGGACTGTATCCGCTCGACCTGCCGATGGGTCTCGGCGTCGAGGCGGCGGGCGTCGTGACTGCGGTCGGCGACGGCGTCGATACCGTCGACGTCGGCGATCGGGTCGCCTACCTGGGATTGCCGCCGGGGGCATACGCCGAGCAGCGCGTGTTCGCCGCAGATCGGTTGGTCAGGATTCCCGACTCGGTCAGCTTCGAAACAGCCGCGGCCGCGATGCTCAAGGGCCTGACGGCCTGGTGCCTGTTGCGCAGAAGTTACGCGGTTCAGGCGGGCGATGAGATCCTCGTGTACGCCGCTGCCGGTGGCGTCGGGCTGATCGCGGTGCAATGGGCAGCGAGTCTCGGTGCGCGCGTGATCGGCGTCGTCAGTACCGATGCAAAGGCGGCTCTCGCCACCGCGGCAGGCTGCGCTGAGATCGTGCGATCTGACGACGCCGACTTCGTAGCGACGGTCCGCGGTATGACCGCAGGTAACGGCGTGCGCGCCGTCTACGATTCGGTCGGCAAGGATACGTTCTTCCAGTCGCTCGACTGCCTTCGCCCGCACGGCACGATGGTCACGTACGGCAACGCGACCGGCGCCGTCGAGCCATTCTCGCCGATGGAACTGGCGAAACGAGGTTCGCTCTTCGTAACGCGGCCCGTCGTGTTCAGCTTCGTCGTCGATCGCAACGCCCTGGTGGCCGCTGCGGGGGAACTGTTCGGCCTGATCGAGAAGGGTACGATCGGCATCCAGGTCAACCAGACTCTCCCGCTGGCGAATGCTGCAGATGCACACAAAGCGCTCGAGGCGCGCCAAACGACTGGATCCACGGTCCTGATTCCGTAACCGATAACCGGTTATTCGCGCGTAGATTGGTACATCTACGAATCGACACAATTACCGGACTCCGGCTATTTTGCTTATATGAATCGGTTTCAGTACGAAACCGGAGGTTGGTTCGCAAACGTCGGTACACAGTTATGAATGATCAAAGCAAGAACGATGTCGAACTCGGTGACGTCTACGTCATGTTCTGGCGGCTCATCCAGATGGCCGTCCATCGTTACGGCAGTCACCCGACCGGCGAATTGTTGGTCGTCCTGACGATCGTGCTGCTCGATCACGCCGGCTACAACCCGACGGTGACCGAGCTGGCGGAAATCACGAACCTGCCGAAGTCCAGCGTATCGCGCTATGTCTCGACAGAGATGGGCATCGGCTTCCTGGAAGAGGTCATCGACCCGCGCGACCGCCGCCGCCGACTGCTACGGCCGACCGAAAAAGCACGCGAAGAACAGAAATGGCATCGCGAGCAAGTCCGGGAGATTTCTCGGCTGCAGCGCGTGGCGGCCCAGGGCCTCGGCAAGACGGCTAACCCGGGTGCCGACCTCAAAGAATTGCTGCAGAGTTTCGCGCACCACGACTGATCCCCTTCAACGCGACTCTTTCGAGGCCGCGCGGCGAGTTCTGGCTGCGTCGCCAACTCGCATGCGCCTCGTGGGTGGCGAGTTTCGGTTCGGCAGCCCCATTGCGGATTTTCCGGGAAGGAACTTTTCCTGCGCGGACTCCGAAAAAGTTTTCCCGGAAAATCCTGACCGAAGTGGCGAGCTCGAATGACGCCCGCCGTAGTCGTCGAAGCATGACCGCGCCCGCTGAAACGCTTCGGTGCCAAGTACAGCGGTCAACCGGCACCACCGGCGGCTTCCGGGTGAGAGACCGGAGAGCGCTGGAAAATCTTTTCCTAAGTCTTCGCAGGAAAAGACTTTGCAGCGGTAGGCCGGGCTCGGCTATTCAAACGTGAACCAGATCAGGGCGGTAGGCCAGGTGCGGCAATCCATCCGCGATCGATACATTGAGCCCGCTATAACCCTCTACCCAATCGGCTTCAACGGCCACATGATCGGCAGCATCAACATGACCGCGATGAATATCACGAGCGTCAGCGGCACGCCGAGCTTGATGTAATCCGAAAACTTGTAGCCACCCGGTCCCATGACAAGAATATTCGCCGGGTGCGAAATCGGGCTCGTGAAACTCGCCGAGGCCGCCATTGCGACGGCCATCATCGCGGTATGCGGTTGAATACCCATCTCGGCGCAGGCCGATAGCACGATCGGCGACATCAGCACGACGAGCGCCGCGGTCGGAATGATCATCGTTCCCAGCGCCGTAATCGCATACAGACCCATGATGACGGGCCAGGGACCGAACGAGCCGAGTGCGCCCATGACCTTCGTGGCGAGGTACTCCGCCGCGCCCGTTTCCTGCATCGCGATGCCCAGCGGCAGCATGCCGGCTATCAGGAACACCGCACGCCAGTCGATCGCCCGATAGGCCTGTTCCATGTTCAGGCAGCCGGTCAGGACCATCAGGCTGGCGCCGAGGATTGCGGCGACCGCGATCGGCAACCAACCGATCAGGACCGCGACGATGACGCCGAGCATAATGATGGTCGCGAGCGGAGCGCGCTTCGTGTCGGCGCCGGGCGGATTGACCGGAGTCAATACCAGGAAGTCGTCGTCGCCGTTCATCAGCGCCAGCTTGTTGCGCGGGCCGACCAGCAACAGCGCATCGCCATGCTGGATCTCGAGTTGGTCGAGGTCCGAGCGTATCGCCTTGCCTGACCGCCACAGCGCAATGAGCGCGAGGCCGAAACGATCGTGGAAATTGATGTCGGCTATTTTCTCGCCGGCCAGCTGTGACTGTGGCGCCAGCGTGGCCTCGAGCGTGCCGAGTCGTTCCGATTCGAACAGGCCGGG
>CAZISL010000117.1:0-20472 GCA_964541975.1 uncultured Chromatiaceae bacterium
AATTCAGACTCGAGGCGCTCGGCCTCCATGCTGACGAGCGTATTCGTCGACGACGATACGTCCTGCACGTTGCGCGTCGCACCGAATCTCTGCAGCGCTGACAGCAGCGCGCGCGGTAACAGCAAACGCCGCTGCCCGTCCGGCAGCGACTGCAGCTGTCGGGAATACTCGCGGCTATCGTCGGGCAATATGCGCACGCCTTCGGCGATCGGTACCAGGTCGAGTTCCAGCAGGTCACGCTCCTGCTTCGCGGACCAGGCTTTGAAACCCATGATGCCGAGCGCCCAGAACATCAGGATGAAACAGGCTTCCTGCTCGAAGTCCTTGATGATCACGAACACCGACCGCTCCGGCACATAGTCGGGGTCCTCGGCGATGAGAATCTGCTGTTCCTCCTCGATCGCCGCCGCATTCGGCCGCACCGCGCCGACGTAGAACGCGTGCACGACGATGATCGCGATGATCAGCGAGAACAGCTGGAATACGAATTCGGTGGAGAAGTTACTCTTCATACTGCATTCATCTCAATAGCGTAGCGGGTCGTCAGAAATCCGAAGGCAACGCGAGCGGCAGATCAGCAGGCAGCGGCGTATCGTCCATGTACTCCTTGACCTCATCGGGATCGTCAAGCACTTTCTCGGCGCGCGCGAGTTCCGCTTCGATCTCCGCCTGGCTCAATTCGTCGATCACTGTTGTGGGCGCGGTGCCGGCATCGTCCGGCTCGGCCGCATCCGGCGCTTCGGTCCGTTGGGCGACCGCGACGGTCAGGAGACCCGCCACTGCAACAAAAACAAGGACCAGCTGTCTCTTCACCATAGCCTATTCCGGTAACGGCTCTGCATAACGCGCGATCCGGAACCCGACGTCGAGCCGGCCGCGGTCACCGAAGTCGCGATAAGCGTAGCGCAACTCGCTGATACTGGAGTGACGCCACCCCGAACCTCTGATCACATGATACTGCCCTTTGCCGGGGCCCAGCGGATCGATCTCGACTCCCTTCGGCTGGGTATAGACCGTGTACCGGTCGTTGACCCATTCGGCGACGTTGCCGCCTAGATCATAGATTCCGATCGGGTTCGGCGCGAAGCTGCCGACGGGCGCCGTGATCGCGAATCGGTCGTTGTAATTGCTCAGCACAGTCGGCAGAACGGCGCGCGATGACTGGTCGGCAAAATTACCCGCGCTTTCCGGCGGGGGCATCCGCTCGCCCCACGGGTACTTGGTTTGTCCTGCGCCACCGGTGAAGCGTGCGGCCCAGGCCCACTCGGCCTCGGTCGGCAACCGGTATCCCGTGGTAACGGGCTGTGACAGGACGATCTCGCCGTTCTCGAACACGTAAGCGGGCGGAAGTCCGTCTTTCGAGCTGAGCCAGTTGCAATATCCGGTCGCCTCTTCCCAGCTCAGCATGACGGCCGGATGATTACCGGTCGCCAACTGCCGATATTTCTCCGCGCCCGATGTGTGCTTGGGCTTGAACGCCTGGAAGCGGCTGTTAGACACCTCGACCGTCGCGAGATAGAACGGCCGCGTTAGTTTGACCCGGTGTTGCGCCTCGTTCGGCCGTCTGCCCTGCTCGCGCCGCGGCGCACCCATCTCGAACTCGCCGCCCGATCGCACCAGGACCAGCATCTGACCGTCCGCGGTCGAGATCGTACTGGGCGTCGCGGCGAGGACCGCTTCCTCGGGCGTCAATAATTTAACCTGCAGGTTCTCGGGCATGCCGGGCTGCGGACTGATCTCGGTAATGAACGGCGCCAGGCCTGCCTTGCGAATCTCGATCTTGTGAGGCCGAGCCGGCAGCGACAACTCCTGGTTCGCGGGACCGCGCGACTGGCCGTCGACGAAGAGCTCTGCATCCGCCGGATCGACGCTCACACGCAAAATTCCGATGCGTGGCTCCAGCGACAGTCGCAGCGTGCGCCCGGTTCGCGATTCCAGCTTGATATTGCGGCTGATCGTGCCGAATCCCGCCTTCGACGCGATCACCTCGTAGTTTCGACCGGGTGCCAGCTCAACCTCGACCGGTGTCGTCCCGCGGTAACGCCCGTCGATGCTGACGGCAGCCCCGACCGGCGACGTGATGACGGTCAGTAAGCCATCGGTCTCCACGAGCGCGACCGGCGGCAATTCAATCGGCATACCGGCCTCGACCGTGATTTCCGTCTTCCACGCCTTGTAACCGTCCTTGCGTACGACGAGCTGACGCGCCCCGGCCATAATCGGCACCGTCGCAGGCGTCACGCCGACCTCTTCCTCATCTACAAATATCTCAGCCGCAACAGGAATTGATGCCAGTGTCACATCGCCCCAGCCTGGCTGTAGCTCGACCTCCACGGGTTGCAGGACATCCCGCCCTTCGACCGTCAGCGTCGCTTCGAAATCGAGATAACGTTCCGCAACGACACGCAATGCTCGCTCGCCGGGTTCGACGAGAAACGCGTCGCTCGGAAGTATCCCGATTTCCTCTTCGTCGACGAACACGCGAGCCTCAACCGGGGGGGTTGTTATCAATGCGACGCGGCCGGGCAATTTGCGCATGACGAACTCGAAAGATTGATTCGCGGCATCGATGACCTCAATTTCCTGCCGGTCGGTGTGATAGCCATCCGCGTTCAACAGCACACGGTAATCGCCTTGCCACAGCAGATAACGGCCGCCGATCTTTGGCGCGAACAATCCACCCACAACCCTGATCTCCGCGTCGGTCGGATCGACGTCAATCAACACCGCCTGGGCCGTGAACAAGTACGCGGCAACCACGAACAACACGCCGAGGGCGCCCAGCCCGATGTACTTGATGCGCTTGCTCGCCGCGCCCTGCTCTGCGATTTCCGTCTGGCGCGCGCGGGGTCGCACCGGCGCGATGGGCTCGGGCTGCTCGACGCCAACGGTGGCGACTTCCGGTGGCAACGTCGGGTATTCCAGGGCCGCGACGTCGACGGTCAGGCGGAGTTCATCATCAAACGCACAGGAAATCTTTACGCCCGCAACTTCGATGACGTCGCCGTCCTGCAGCCAACGGTTTGCCGACACTGCTTCTCCATTGACTGCGACGCCATCGCTCGCGACCGTTTGCAGGAACGCGCGATCGTCAAGCAGATCGATCAACACGCGCGAGCCCTCCGTCACGGCGCCAGGCACGCGAACGTCGGCGTTCGCCTGGCTGCCAATCTTCAGCGGGAGTTGTTCGGTTGCGATTGTCCGTTCGCCGTTCGCGTCGACGACGATGATGTTGCGACTCAAATCGGCTCCTTACAGCTCAATTCGATCGGCCCGTCGGTTCCCTGGGGCATCACCAGAAAGCTGCGCCGCACATCTCTGTAACCGGCACGACTGCCCACTGCGACGTAGCGACCCGGTCGCAAGTCGACCGCGCGCGTCTCGAAGGCCCCCAGGCTGCCGACTTTGTATATCACAACCTCGGTCGCGTTATCGGACTGGAATACGACTCGCACCGGCACGGACGCGATCTTCAGCAATTCGTCCAGCCGATCGATCTGACCCGACAACACGGGGCCGGGCGCCGCGACAGCTCTCGCTTCGCCGAGCAGCGCACGCGCATTGCGCGCTACGCGTTCGTCATTGAGCGCGTCCGCCTTGGCGATCGTATTATCCAGACTTGCCGCGAGCTGACTTCTCTTCCGCGCTCGCTCGAGATTCTGCTTGGCGGACGTGACGGCCGGATCGATCGCCAGGATCGCCTCGTAGTGCCCGACCGCGGTCGCCCAATCCTCGCCGGTTTCAGCGATCCTCGCGCGTGCCTGCAGCCTGATGACCTCCGCCAGCCTGGCTTCGGTCTCGACCTGCCGCAGGGCCGCAGTCGCATCTGCGTCGCCGGGTCGCGTCGACAATGCCGCGTTGAACGCCACGCGCGCCCGCTCGAACTCTTTGTCGGCCAACGCGCCGAAACCAGAGGCCATGCGCTTCTCATAACTCAGCTGCGCCACGCCGGAGCGGGTGCGATTGAGGCCGTCGCGCGCGGGCGTCCATTCCGGGTCGACGTCCAGAGCCTGCGCGTAGAGGTCCGCCGCCGCCGACAAATCACCCGCCTGCTCGACGTCTGCGGCCTGCCGCGTCAGCGCGATCACGTCATCGAGGCGCGCAGCGCGAGCGAGACCCGTTCTCGCAACCTCATTGACAGGGTCGACGGCCAGTGCGAGTTCGAAGTTCCGCTCGGCTCCCTCGCGATCGCCCGCATCGATCGCGGCCACGCCATCCGCCAGCGCTCGCGCGAGGATTTCCGGTGCGCGCGGCTCGAGGATCTTCATTGTATTCAGCGCCTGCCGGTAGCTCGTCACTGCCGCGTCGAAACGCCGGTCCTGATAAGCTTCGTCGCCCATCGCGACAGCGGTTTCGGCTTCCGCCCAGTCGTTGCCGCCCCAGACCGCGACGCCGAGCGCGCGCAACCGATCCTGCGCGACCAGTAGTTCGCCGAGAATTTCGTCGGCGATCTCACGCTTGACGGCCAACGCCGCCGCGCTGCTTTCGGACGCTGCGCCACCCGTGTCTGTTTGCTCGTCTGGCTGGACCGGCTGCTCGTCAACGTCTTTCTCGCCCGCCTGCCGACGCTCCTGCACGGCACCCGGCAACAGGAAGATGACCACGACCGCGACGACCAGCAGCGCCGCGAGCGCGCCGTAAACGATCGTGGGCGACAGGCCCGAATCCTTCTGGTCCGCGCGCCGCCGAGGCGCGGTAGTGGCGCCGTCTTCGCTCACGGCCGGCGCGGTCGTGCGCCGGCTGATCGGTCGAATCAATTCGTCGGAATCAGCGTCCGCCCGCGCATCCAGCGGAAAGTCCGCGTGAATATCTTCCAGTACACTGCGCACCGCGCCGATCCCGGCAGGCCGCTGCTCCGGCGACTTGGATAGCATCGCCGCGACGAGTTTGATCAGGTTTTCAGGCAACGGCTGCCCGGTCTTGTCATTCGTCAAGGGCGCAGGTTTTTCGGCGCGAATGCGCTCCGGCGTCACGTTCGGGTGGTAAAGAGGTTCCCCGGAAATCAACTCGTGCAGCATCGCGCCGAACGAATACACGTCGTCCGAAACCGAAGCCGGCAGCCCCGCCAGCTGTTGCGGACTCATCGATGGCAACGTACCGCCGCCCTTGATGGCCACGCCTTTGTCGTCTCCGTTCGACGGCATCAGCGATGCGATTCCGAAGTCGGTCAGGTAGCAGACGCCGTTCCGGTCGACCAGCACATTGCTGGCCTTGACGTCGCGATGGACGACCCCCGATCGATGCGCGTACGCCAACGCGTCGCAGACCATCAGAGCCTGATGCACGATCTGCTGGAACGCGACGCCACGGGACGCGATCAGCGTCTCGCCGTCAACGTATTGCATCGAAATGAAATAGCGCTCGTCAGCAGCATGAAAATCGAACACGCGAACGATATTGGGATGCACCAGGGAGCGCGCCTGACTGCATTCGCGGCGCAGGAGATCGACGAAGCCGGCGGACTCGGAAAAGCGTGGATCGAGCAATTTGAGCGCGACCCGGTCGGCCAGCTCGCTGTCGTCGGCGAGCCAGACCTCCCCCATGCCGCCTCCGCCTAGGCGGCGAATGAGCGTGAACCGATCGGAGATCGTTAGTCCGGCGGACAGCCCTTGCATCGAATCGCGACGATCAGGGGTACGCGGTCTGGGGCTGATCGCTCGGAGCGTCCACAGGTTGCGGGATTCCGGTTTCGGACGCGAAGATCTCGTGCAACAGCCGTCGCCATTCCTGGTATTTCTCCTCGGCCGTGCCGGTCAACCGACGCGTCTGGCCCTCGACCTCGATCAACAGCGGCTCGGTCTCGGACTCGAATGAAGACCCGAGCTCCTTCAGGGACTCACCGTGGAGTTTCGCCTCGGTCGACTTGCCGAGCCCGCTGCGAATGCCCTCGATACCGCCAAGGATCGCCGTGTTCGTAATCGCCGAGTTGCCGCCGCCACCGGCCTCGTAAGCCACCGCGCCGAGGATCGCCGCCAAGCCGAGCAACTGACGCATGCGCGCCGAACGTTTGAGCTCCTTGTAGTTGATCGTTTCCTCACGTGACATCTTGCGCCAGTTTTCATATGGGGGCGTCATCTCGTAATACAGGCCCGCATAGTACTCATTCAGCGTATCGACGAACGTATACTCACGCTCACGCACAGCCCGCATTCGCACCAGCATCGGATCGTCGATTGCCGGCAAGCGAAGGACGCGGTATTGGCCATTGTCTTCCTCGATGTGGTTCTCGAACGCGGCCGGCACGAGATCGGACGCGAAGCGCAACTCGGCAACCTGCCGAATCGTCGTCAATTGCTTTTCGGACATGGACCGACGCTTCGACAGCAGATCATTCGCGATCTCGTTGTAGATGTTTTGATAAGGATCCTCGGACATATCACGATACTGCGAGTAGGCCTTCTCCGGCACGCGAGCTTTGTACTTCTTGTTGAGCCACTCCTTGCCGGTCGAGTCCCACGCGCCGATGCGCAATTGGACTTCGAGTCCGTTCGACTGGTCGACGCGACCCCAGACGATCAGGTCGACCGCATCGGAACGTTCCGGCAATACCCAGATCGAGCCCCACAGGCCGGTGCCTTCGAGCGTGCGTTTCAGGTGATACGGCATGAATCGAGCCTCTGCCCGGCGCACGTCCGGAAACACGAAGCCGTCGGCTTCTTCCTGGCCTTCCGGGACGCCCGGATCGAACAATAGGATACCGACGTCCAGAAGCGCCGCTTCCGGAACCTCCGCCTCCGCCTGGATGGCATCGACCTCATCGTACTTGACTGTCGTCGAGCCGGCGCAACCGGCGAGAACGCCAAAGGCTAAAACGACGGTCGTTTCACGCAGCAGGCGTACCCATTTTCGCTCCAACAGCAACATTCGAACCTCTACTTCTTCTTCATGCCCATGTGCTTGCGGTATTCGTCCCAGAGCGCTTCTCGGATGACGGGATCCTGCTCTGCCATGGCCGCTTCGCGAATCTGCCTGGCCACCTGGTCATCCGCACTTCCATCGATGGGAATGTCCTCGGGCAACTTGGCGACCTTCTGGTCGGGATCGTCGACATCGCCGCCTTCGAATTCGCCGGACTTGTCGTTCTGGCCACCGCCGCCGGCCTCGGAGTTCGACGCCGACTGATCACCGGAGCTACCGGCGGAGCCGGCGCCATCCATGCCGCCACCCATGCTGCCGCCACCGGGCATCTCTGCGCCGCTTCCCGCGGAACCGCCCGCTACGCCGCCATATCCGCCGCGGCCCGCCGCACCGGCAACAGCTTCAGCGTCGCCCGCCTCACGTTGCCCGGCCCCGCGACCGGACCCCTGTCCAGTCGAGGCGATTCCTTCGCGCTCTTCACCGAGAACGCCATCGAAATCCCCGAGGGACTTTTCGAATAACTCGTCGAGTTCGTCGGTGCTGCCGATGCCATCGATGCCACCGGCGCCGCCCGCTGAACCCGCGCCCTGCTGGCTGCCGCCGGCCATTCCGCCCTCGCCGCCCGCGCCCTGTTGACCCGCGCCACCGCCGGGGAGATCAGCACTCGAACCGGACTGACCGTCGCTGCCCTGCCCCTGTCCCGAGGCGCCGTCGGCGCCCTCGGCGCCGCCCATCGACCCAGACTGACTTCCGGACTCGGAGCCGGACTGGGACCCGGACTGACTGCCCGACTGACTGCCGGACTCGCTACCGGACTGGCTACCGGACTGACTGCCGGACTGACTGCCGGACTCGCTACCGGACTGGCTACCGGACTGGCTACCGGACTGGGAGCCTGACTGGCTTCCGGACTGAGAGCCCGACTGCGATCCGGATTGCGACCCTGACTGCGGAATCGACGGGAATGGCGAAGACGAGCCGCTGCTACCCGATGACCCGCCGGACTTCTGCATGCTCGTATTGCACCCGGCAGCGACCAGGGCCAAGGCGCAGATGGCGGCGACGACGATGCCGCGGATGATGCTGTTGCTCTCGATCATAGGAATTATTGGGCGAGACAGATGTCGATCCATTATATCTCCGCGGCCCGGTCCATGGTCTAATTTTGGAGCCTTGCAGCGATCTTAAGTTCAATCGGGCCAGGGGAGTGCGTAAACGCCGCAATCTGGAAAACGCCGACCGGCGAATCGCTTACAATCCGACGCGGCCCTTGCGGCCCGCAACATAACAAAACCGAGGCGCCGGGACCTCTCGCCGCCCCAAGCGAGGAATCTCGATGACCGAAGGATCGCAGGCGACCCGACTGCTCGGCTACATTCGGCTGCAACCCGGGCTGAGTGTCATGAACGGCTATACGCTGGTCTGGGCTTGCCTGACGGGCATCCCGTTCCTCGTCGTCATCAATTTCGTTCAGCCCTTCATCCTGACGGCCATACTCGACGTGCCGACGCAGGAGCAGGGCTCCGTCAGCGGCTACCTGGCGATCCTGCATGAAATCATCCTGATCGTGCTGACCGGACCATTCGGCGCTCTTGCGGACCGCATCGGGCGCCGCCGGATCCTGATGGTCGGTTACGTGATCGCCGGTGCCGGCCTGATGGTATATCCGTGGGCCGAGTCGATTACGGGGCTGATCGTGGTTCGCTGCTTTTACGCGGTCGGCGCCGCGGCGATCGTATCGGCGGTATCCGTCATCCTGGCCGACTATCCGCAGGAGAAATCGCGAGGCAAACTGGTTGCCCTGACGGGCGTCCTGAACGGCATTGGCATACTTGCCCTGACAACGGCCGGCGGAACGTTACCGAAGATCCTGGTCGCGGCGGGATACGAGCAGGTCCTGGCCGGCCGGCTGTCGATGGCCATCATCGGATGCGTGGCCCTCGCGAGCGCGGTAGTCGTCTACCTCGGATTTCGAGGCGGCGATCTCGGCGGCTCACATGGTAAGCAACCGTTCCTGAAGCTGTTATGGCAAGGATTCGGGGCGGCGCGCAACCCGCGTATCGCCGTCTCCTTCGCGTCGGCGTTCGCGGCCAGGGGCGACGTCGTCGTGATCGGTACCTACGTTTCGCTGTGGGGCACGCAGGCGGGCATCGCCCAGGGCTTGAACGAGGCGGATGCCCTGCTGCGCGCGACGGTGCTATTCGCGACGATCCAGTCGTCGGTGCTCGTGGCGGCGCCGATCATCGGTATTCTCAATGACCGCATCAACCGTGTGACCGCACTGATCATCGGCATGGGTCTCGCGGCGATCGGGTATATCGCCTTTGGACTGCAGGAAAACCCGCTCGGTGCGGGCGGCATCGCCATCGCACTGCTGCTGGGTGTCGGTCAGATCAGCGCCATCCTCGCCGGCACGACGCTGATCGGCCAGGAAGCGGATCCGCAGATCACCGGAGCGACGATTGGTGTCTGGAGCTTCTGCGGCGCGGTCGGCGTCATGTTCGGGTCGCTGGTCGGCGGCCTGCTCTTCGACTGGTGGATGCCGGGCGCGCCATTCTTGCTGATGGGCGCAATGAACGGAATCGTCGCCATCGCAGCCATCTGGTGCCGACTCAGCTATCCGTCTAATACGCCGCTGCGCCTGGCGGAATCAACGAGCGCCGTCTGATCTATCGGCATCGCGCGCGGAATTTGCTAGCATCCCGCCACTCTCGCCGGCTAATAAAAAGAAGGAAGCAATCATGCCGCTAGCTGAAGTTCTGGCAGACCTGCAATCGAAGATTGGTCAAGACGTGCACGTCAGCGACTGGATCACGGTTTCGCAGGAAACCATCGATATGTTCGCTAATGCGACGGGCGACAAACAGTGGATTCACGTCGACGAGCAACGCGCGAAGGCGGAATCGCCCTACGGCGCGACGATCGCGCACGGTTACCTGACCCTGTCCCTGTACCCAATGCTGCGCGGCCTGGTCGATGCCGACAAGCCGCTCTTCCCGGGCGTCAAGAACGTCATCAACTATGGCATCGACAAACTGCGCTTCACGAACGCCGTCAAGGTCAACAGTAAAATTCGCGCCCGGTGCACACTGGTCGCGGCTGAAGAAGTCAAAAACAGCATTCAGCTGACCGAGAAATATACGGCAGAGATCGACGGTCAGGAGCGTCCGGCCTGCGTCGCCGACTGCATCATGCGCCTGTATTTCTGACGCGGGCAGAACCGTGTCTGAAGAAATTCTGCTGGTCGATCGCCGGGACGGCGTGTTGGCGCTGACGATCAACCGTCCCGCACAACGCAATGCCCTGCATATGGACCTGCTCGACGAGCTCGGGCAGATCCTCGCTGATCACGCGACCGAAGACGACGTCAAATGTGCCGTGATCACCGCGACCGGCGATCGCTGTTTCGCAGCCGGCGGCGACCTGAAGGAGCTCGATGCGATTCGCACGACGGAGCAGGCGGAGGCGATGTCGAAACGCGGCCGCCGGGCGCTCGACCAGGTCCGCCGCTTTCCGCTCCCGGTCATCGCGGCGCTGAACGGCCTCGCGCTCGGCGGCGGTGCCGAACTCGCGATGGCCTGCGATCTGCGGATCGCGGTCACCGGGGCCGATATCGGTTTCCTGCAGGGTCAATTGAACGTCACGACCGCATGGGGTGGCGGCATCGACCTCGTGGCCGCCGTCGGCACACGCCGCGCGCTGGAACTGCTGGCGAGCGCCCGCAGGGTCCCGGCCGACGAAGCCCTGTCACTCGGCATCTACGACCACGTGTGCCCGCCGGACCGCCCCCTGTCCGACTGCCTCAACGACTATCTCGCCCCCTACCTGTCGAGAACCCGGCAAGTCCTGCAAGGCTTCAAGGCCATCACGACCGGGCACCGACAAGCCGTCCACGAACGCCTGTCCGGCGTCGAGCAGCGGCACTTCGTCACGACGTGGACGGATGCCGATCACTGGGATGCCGTCGAGCGCGCGGCAAGTCAACGCTCCAAGCGGGCGTGATCGGGTCGTCGACGATATCTCTGAGACACGCCGTGAATACGTCCCTGTAGGCTCGGGCGCGGCGTCCCTGCCGCGCACGGTCTCAGAGATATCGTCGACGACCCGATCACACATCCATGGCTTGCGAAGCGCGTGGCGCGCCCATGCCTGCAATCGCGGAGCTAAGCTCGGCCGGTGCTCACCTCGAATCACCCCGGACGCGTCAGGAGGATTGTGCGAGGTCTTTCCGAGACCCTGGGCGGCAGGGACGCCGCCCTGGAGCCTACAGGGACGTATTTACGGCGTGTCTCGGAAAGACCTCGCACAATCCTCCCGAGCGACGAAACACGACAAGCCTACTCCCGCAGCGCCCGCCGCAAAATCTTCCCGACGTTCGACTTCGGCAACTCATCCCGAAACTCGACAATCTTGGGCACCTTGTACCCGGCGAGATTCTCGCGGCAAAATTCCCGGACTTCGTCCTCGGTCGTCGTCGACCCCCGTTTCATAACGACAAACACCTTGACGCGTTCGCCGCCGCCCTCCCGCGGCACGCCGACGCACGCCGCCTCGATCACATCGGGATGCATCGTTACGACGTTTTCGACCTCGTTCGGGTACACGTTGAAACCCGAGACGATGATCATGTCCTTCTTGCGGTCGACAATCCGGAAGTAGCCTTTGTCGTCGACGGTCGCCATGTCCCCCGTGACGAAAAAGCCATCCTTGGTCATGCACTTCGCAGTCGCCTCATCGTTGCGCCAGTAACCGGACATTACCTGCGGCCCGCGGGCACATAATTCTCCCGCTTCCCCGAGCTTCACCTCGCGGCCTTTCTCATCGCGAAGGGAGATCTCCGTCGACGGTAGTGGCAGACCGATGCTGCCCACGACCACCGGCAGGTTCACGGCGTTCGACGTCAGCACCGGCGATGTCTCCGACAGGCCATAGCCTTCAACGATCTCGGTTCCGGTTACTTCGTACCACTGCTTCGCCGTATCGTCCATGACGGCCATGCCGCCGGCCGAGACTATATTCACGGCCGAAAAATCGACCTCCGCAAGTTCGGGCTGGTTGATCAGGGCCTGGTACAGCGTATTGACCCCGGTTATGGCCGTGAACTTCCATTTCTTCAGTTCCGCGACAAAGCCTTTCGTGTCCCGCGGATCGGTAATCAGAATGTTGTGGGCGCCCATGTCCAGATAGGTCAGGCAGTTACAGGTTAGCGCGTAGACGTGATACAGGGGCAGCGCGGTAATCATGATCTCCCCGCCGTCCTCAACCCGCGTCTGAAACCATGCGCGCAGCTGGCGAACGTTCGCCACGAGATTGCCATGACTCAGCATCGCGCCCTTGGCGCGGCCGGTCGTTCCGCCGGTGTATTGCAGGCAGGCGAGATCTGTCGCGACCGTCTCCAACGGCTCGTAACCACCGGAATCGGTCTTCAGTACGTCCCGTAGGGCAGCCGCGTCGGGTAGCCGATATGGCTCGACCATCTTGCGAATGTATCGGACGACGAAATTCACGATGGGGCGCTTCGGGAAACCAAGCAGGTCGCCGATTCCGGTCACAACGACGTGCTCGACCGAGGTCTCATCGATGATTTCGGCCAGCGTCGCGGCCGCCGTGTCGCAGACCACGATCGCGCGCGCGCCGGAATCGATCAGCTGGTACTCGAGTTCGCGGCCGGTGTACAGCGGATTAACGTTGACGACCACCATGCCGGCTCGCAGGACACCGAACAGCGCGATCGGGTACTGGAGCAGGTTTGGCATCATCAGCGCGACGCGGTCGCCCCTGCCCAACCCGGATCGGGACTGCAGCCACGCGGCAAATCGCGCAGTCAGGTCGTCCATCTCGGCGTACGTCAGCGTATGGCCATAATTGGTGAACGCGGGTTGGTCGCGAAACCTCCGACACGCCGCATCGAACACGTCGGCCAGTGATTCCGACGGGTCCAGGTCGACCTCATCCGGAACCCCCGCCGGATAACTGTCCAGCCAGATCTTTTCCATCGGTTCGCGAAACCCCCACTGAGCCCGTTCGGCGCGTCTCATTGTCGCATCGGCGCCATATCAATGCATCCGGTGACCACGCTGGGGCCGCAATCTGCCGCCTTGAACCGGACCGGGTAACCCATGGCGGCGATAAAAAATATCCAAATTGCGCCTCCACAGGCATTGCCGCGACCCCGCTCTCGTTATATACAATACGCGCACCGATCAAACACCCAGACGGAGTTGCCCGTGGCCGGATCCAGAATTCCGCATTTCTACAAGATGAGCATCGACGAACGCGTGCGCGCCGTGCACGAGCGCGGCATGCTGTCGGATCAGGATTTCGAGAGTCTCGTCTCCGGAGAAGCGACGCTCGGTGTCGCCGCGGCCGACAAGATGATCGAGAACGTCATCGGTGTGCTCGGCATGCCGATCGGTCTCGGCCTGAACTTCCTGATCAACAGCCGTGAGTACGTCGTCCCCCTCGTCGTCGAGGAACCGTCGATCGTGGCGGCCCTGAGCTCCGCCGCCAAGATGGCGCGCGTGTCGGGCGGCTATACGACGACGTCGACGGATCCGATCCTGATCGGCCAGATCCAGGTCATCGACATACCCGACATGGCGAGCGCCAAGGCGGCAGTTCTCGAGCGCAAACAGGAAATCATCGACTTGGCCAACAGCTTCCACCCGCGCATGGTGGCGCGCGGCGGCGGCGCGGTTGACGTGGAGCTGGCGAGCTACCCGCTACAATCGATGGATGGCGAAATGCTGGTCGTGCACCTGCTCGTCGACACGCGCGATGCGATGGGCGCCAATCTCATCAATGGCATGTGCGAAGGCGTGGCCCCGCTGATCGAGTCAATAACCGAAGGCAACGTCTTCCTGCGCATACTATCGAACCTTGCGGACCGTGCGCTGGCCACCGCGGACGTCACGCTGACGACGGAACAGCTCGCCGGCAACGGTTACGATGGAGAACGCGTTCGCGACGGCATCATCATTGCGTCGGATTTCGCCCACGTCGATCCGTATCGTGCAGCGACGCACAACAAGGGCATCATGAACGGCATCGATGCCGTCGCGCTGGCAACCGGAAACGACTGGCGCGCCATCGAGGCGGGCGCGCATGCCTATGCCGCACGTCATGGCCGCTATGGCTCGCTGACGCAATGGTGGACGGACGACGAAGGCAATCTGAGGGGCCGCATCGAGCTGCCGATGAAGGTCGGTATCGTCGGCGGTCCGCTGGAGTCAAATCCCGGCGTTGCGATGAATCTCAGGCTGATAGGCGTCAAGTCCGGCACCGAGCTCGCGGAAGTTATGGCGGCGGCCGGCCTGGCGCAGAATTTTTCGGCGTTGCGCGCTTTGGCGACCGACGGCATACAGAAGGGTCACATGACGCTGCACGCGAGAACGGTCGTCAAGGCTGCAGACGTGCCGCCCGACCTTTTCGACGAGGTCTTGGAACGCCTCGTTCGCAGCAACGAAATCAAGGTCTGGAAAGCGGAGGAGATCCTCTCCGACCTGCGCGCGGAAGCCAGTGACGACAGCGGCATCCGGAAAACGAAGCGAACGGACGCCGAGACCGGCGTCGGCTACGGCAAGATCATCCTGCTCGGCGAGCACGCGGTCGTCTACGGCCGTCATGCCATCGCCTGCCCGCTGCCGCTAACGATGCGTGCGATCGTCGAAGACAGCGACGCCGGCGTGGAACTGCTGATTCCGCGCTGGGGTATTGAGTACCAGCTGTCGAAGCCGCCGGAGCAACGCAGGTCCTTTGAACGTGCGGCCGGCGCGATCATGGATCAGCTGGGCCTCGCCGAACGAGGCATGCGCATCGAAGTATTCCCGGACGTCCCGCGCGGCATGGGCATGGGTGGATCGGCCGCACTGGCGGTCGCCATCGTGCGCGCGCTGGACATTCACTACAAGCTCGGCCTGTCCGACGAGGAAGTCAACGAATTGGCGTACCAGTCGGAGCAGATTGCGCATGGCAAGCCGAGCGGCATCGACAACACGCTGGCGACCTACGGCAAGCCCCTGGTATTTCGCATGGGAACGCCACCGCTCGTGGAGCCGCTCAACATTCCCCACCCCTTCTCGATCGTCGTCGGTCGCACACGCACAGAAGGTCTGACCGCAAAGACGGTGCAAAACGTCCGCGAAGCGCGCGAACGGCAACCGAAGCTATACGAGAAGATTTTCGATGATATCGATGCACTCGTGCTACAGGCCGTCTCCGCAATTCAGGACAACGATCTCGCCACGCTCGGCGAACTGATGAACGTCTGCCAGGGCCTGTTGAATGCCCTGCAGGTATCCACGCCCGAAGTCGAGCGACTCATCGGCATTGCGAGGCGCGCCGGTTCGCTCGGCGCGAAACTCACCGGCGGTGGTGGCGGTGGCGCGGTCATCGCGCTGTGCGACGACAACGCAGAAAAAGTGCAAGCAGCGATGGAAAGACAAGGATTTCACGCTATGACCATTACCGCGGGTAAACAGCAGTGAGCGCAGTGCGGCAACCGGTATCAAGCCCGTCTGAATCGCTGATCCTGGTCGACGAAAGCGACCGGGAAGTCGGCTTCCGGTCGAAGGCCGAGTGCCACGAGGGCGACGGCATTTTGCACCGTGCGTTCTCGGTATTTCTGTTCAACGATCAGGGCGAGCTTCTGCTCCAGCAGCGCAGTGAGCAGAAGCCGCTGTGGCCACTCTACTGGTCGAACAGCTGCTGCAGCCATCCGCGTGAAACGGAGACGGTTGAAGGCGCGGGCCGGCGCCGCGTGCACGAGGAGCTGCACGTCCATTGCGAACCGTGGTTCCTGTACAAGTTCCAGTATCATGCCCCGTTCGGCGACCTCGGCTCGGAGCACGAGCTTTGCCATGTCTTCGCCGGCTTCGTCAACGGTGAAGTCGCCGCGCACCCTGACGAGATCGCGGACTGGCGCTTCATCGCGCCCGATGAGCTGACACGCGAAATCGCCGCGGATCCGGAACGCTTCACGCCATGGCTGAAACTGGAGTGGCAACGCATTCGCGACGAATTCCTCGACGACATCCTGTCCAGGATTGGCTGACCGCCATTAGCGATCCGTCGATCGAGTGACGGGCTAAACAAGAACAAGGAACAATCGCAGGAGCCAGCCAATGGCCAACGTCATCATCACCGGCAGCAGCAAGGGTATAGGCCGGGGTCTCGCCGAGGAATTCATCAAGCGCGGCCATCACGTCACGATCTCCGCGCGTGGGCAAGCAAGCATCGACGCTACAGTTTCCGAGCTGAATGACCTCGGAGGCGGCAAGGCCAACGGCAAGTCGTGTGACGTAACACAGAAAAATCAGGTTCAGGCCTTGTGGGACTATGGCAAGGCCGAGTTCGGCAAGATCGACTTCTGGATCAATAACGCGGGAACGGCGACCGCGCAGTACCTGACGCAGGATGTCCCCGAAAACGTCGTGAATACGTTGGTCGACAGCAATCTCAAGGGCACGATCTTCGGCTCTCAGATCGCCATCACCGGGTTCAGGGAACAGGGCTCCGGCGCGCTATACAACATGCTCGGCGGCAGCTTCCACGGCAAACAATTGACGCCGAAAATGAATGTCTACAGCTCGACGAAGGCGGCAATCTTTATCCTGTCGAAGTACCTGATCGAGGAGAACAAGGACACCGGCATCATGGTCGGAACGATCAGCCCCGGCATGCTGCTGAGCGACAACTGGTTCGCCGAGCAAAAGCAGATGACGCCCGAGCAATGGCAGAAGATGAAACCGGTCCTGAATATTCTCTGCGACCATGTCGAAACGGCCGCGCCGTGGCTGACGGAACAGGTTCTGCAGAACGAGAAGTATGGTCATCGGATCGCCTGGCTGAGCAACAACGAAATTGCCAAGCGCTTCTTCAAGGCTTACGTGCTGCGCCAGAAACGCGACCTGTTCTCGCGCTACGGACTCGACTAGAAACCCGACCGAACTCCAGTTACCTCGCGCCGGCGCCCCACTCCATCCGGACGCCTATCAGGTAGGTGATTCCGCCCAAATCCGTTCCGTCCACCTCAGTCGAGAACCACTGCCCTTCGATGAACAGATAACTCTGGAATTCGCCATTGGGGGAAACCCGGTCGGACGTGCGCGTATCCAGTGGATTCAGCAGCAACTGGATTCCCGCACGCGCGTTGTAACCAAGGTCGGTTCGGCCGTCGCGATTCGGCTGCGACGCGATGTCCTGATTGTAATACGCCATCGTCAAACCGGCGCCCGCATATGGCACGAACAACTGATCGTGGCTCGTCTTGCCGAGAACATTGACGTAGAGGTGCGCGGGCACCAGCGTGTACTTAACGGCACCGCCCAGCTGAACGTTGCCGGGCTGAACGCCGGCCCCTTTATCGCGCGAATAGCCAAGCTCGCCGCCCAGCTCCAGCCAGCGCTTGAACTGATAGCCGAACGCGGCGGCGAAATAGCCGTTACGATCGTCGCCGTAGAACTCCTTGTACAACGGCAGATCCGGCTCGAACAGACCACCCTTAATCTCGAACATCCAGGGCGTCATGTCGGCCGCGGACGCGATGCCGGCTGCGGCAAAAGAAATCGTCAACGACAAAGTGATGCATATGCGCCTGATCACGTCACGCGCCTCCCGAAAGAATTGCCTACCGCTACTCGACGCCGAATCCCGAGCGATAAAACCAGGATCGTCGACAGGGTTCCGAGAATCGTCGCGACGCCACCGGAAGTATTCGTCAGAATCAATGCGATCGCGACGAGCGGCGACAGCAGTACCCGCACGAACCACCGCAGAGCATCTCGATCCTCAATAACGTTCGCCGCGACAGGTCCGTACCGATAGTACAGATCAACGAAAGCGCGCCCCGGCGAACTCGTTAACAGGAAACGATCACGAAAATCCTGCAGAACCAGAACTTCAGCCGCCCAATCCGCCCCAAATGCCGCAGTGGCGACGAAACACCCCTTATCGGGCAGATTCGGATACGGAACAGTGACGGCAGGACTCGCCGTCAGTTGGTTCGACTGCCCGCCTTCAGTAGACGTCCCGATTGCCAGCGTACTCTCGGGCGAGTAGTCGCTTTCGTTGCGGTTCTGTGTGCTGTCGAGCGCCGTTACGCTGAAATGGTAGACAGGTTGGCGCAGCGCGCTGACAGAAAAGACATAGGCCGTGCCATTCGCGAGGCCCGTCACGGTGTACGTCGTTACGGCGCCGGCATCGACAGCATTCTCGTCAACGGACGAGACGCCCCAGTGCACTCGATAGCCGCTGGCATCATCGACTGCGCTCCAGCTCAAACGCACAGATTCGTTCAGTGGCTCGGTCGACAGCAGCTGCGGCGCGTCCGGCGCCGGCGCCGACGGCTGCAGATCGTTCAACGTAATTGAAGTCGCGTCGCCCGCCTCGACCGGCGACGGTTGCGTGCCGTTGCCGGCGTCAGTGCCATCGTACGGAGGTCCGCTCTGGTTCTGGCGATAGTAGACGCGATAGCTGCCGGGGTTGGCCGAGTTCGTAACGAGGTATGACAGGTTCGGCAGCCACTCGATCGTGGCGCCGTACGGCGGTGGGGTCGCGCCACTGGCATCGCTGACGTCCGGCGCCGGCAGCGAAAACGGAAACACATCGGCGAACTGACCGCCAAAAGCGCCGATATCGGCGACGGTGTTGTCGATCGCATCGTTGCCGATGCCGGTATCGATAAATGGCGACCCCTCGCGGATATGGAAATCGCCGGCGTCAGTGTCGACGAACCGCGGATCCCCGACCACCGAATCGGTGCCGAGAGGCGTGTCGACGCCGGAGACCTTCAGATCATCGTTGTCGAAGAAACCGCAATTGTCGACGTTGACGCTCGGATCGACGAAGGCGCCAGCCGGACTCGTGATCGTCACGGTATTGCCGACGAATCCCGTGTTCGTTATCTGCACATTGGCCGTCGAGCGCCGGACGGCGATCGCGTTGTCCTGGAAGACGCCGTTCAGGACATCGATCTCGGAACCAGGATTGACCCGGAGACCGACCTGCGTTGCCGTATCCACGATCGTGTTGACAACCTGAATGGCAATGCTGTCCACCACGTCAATCGCGACGGCCGCATCGATAATCGTAAAATTCCCGAACGTCACGTCATCGACGGCGTTCACCACCACGACTGGATCGCCTTGATTCTCGGGCGTAATGAATGTGCGCGCCGCCTCGCGCCCGCGCACGTCGACCTCGCTCTTGAGAACAATGTTTTCCGTATAGGTGCCGGGCGCTACGGTGACGACGTCTCCGGCCGACGCCGCGTCAATGCCTTCCTGGATCGTCGCGAAATCGCCCGGCACGAACCGGGCGACGGCCCCTGCGTCCGAACAACCAAGCGCTAACAGCCCGATTCCGGCCAGCGTCCGAACGCATGTCGCCACGCAGAAATTCATTAGGCAATACTAGCCCAACTCACGGAATCGCAACAGGAAAGGAGGATTATTGTCTGGACGACAACGGTGATATACGGAGGTGGAAACCGCAATCAGAAACCAACGCGATACTCGACCCGGACCTCCTCCGTATCGACGTCGAAGTCTACCCGAACACCGGGTTCTTCCGGATTACGGATCAACGCCGAAAATACCGAATACTCCTCGGACTTGTCGGAGCGTTGCGTAATCCACTTAACGAAGCGCTGACGGATGGTCTCCCTCTCGATTTCGCGTGCGCCTGCCGGGGCGCTGCTGCCGACCGGATCGGTCATCCGCAGGACGAGGCTCATGTCATCAGCTGACAACGGCATACCGGGCAGGCGCGCCGCAGCGAATTCAGCGGCCGTCGGACGTTTTGCCAGCGTCTCTTCCGCACTCGGCAGGGCCAGTTCGATTCCCTTGAAATTTTCGTCGAAGAGCGCCGAAAAGTCGTCAGCAGCATGCAGCGGCATCGCCAGGATGTAAACGAAGAATAGAATGATCGCCTGAGGCGAGGTGAATTTCGTAGCGTTGAAAGCTGCCAAGACCGACCCCTGAAGAAGTGCGCGAACCGATGAACCCTGAAGTGCAGAATAGTGGTGGGGAGGATGTCGAACCAAGAACGGGGTCGCTTTTTTCGGCGGTATCCGGGGGTTCTGTCAAATGCTGCCGATCGCGGATGAATTGCCGAGCCCGGCTTGCTTACAGAGCCTGGATCGCGGGTGAATTGTCGAGCCCGGCTTGCCGCCCTGATCTGGTTCACGTTTGAATAGCCGAGACCGGCCTACCGCTGGAAAGTCTTTTCCTGCGAAGACTTAGGAAAAGACTTTCCAGCGCTCTCCGGGCTCTCATCCGGCGGCCGCCGGTGGTGCCGGTTGACCACTGTGCTCGGCAAGAAGCGCTTCGGCGGGCACGTTGATCCCTCGACGATGATGGCGGGCGTCAGTTGAGCTCGCCACTTCGGTCAGGATTTTCCGGGAAAACTTTTCGGGAGTCTTCGAGCGAAAGGTTCCTTCCCGGAAAATCCGCAATCCGTGCACGAGCTGGACCTCGCCACCCGCCAGTACCAACCGATTCGGCGAAGTAAACGAAACTCGCTAACCAACAAGCAAAAAGGGGCCCGTAGGGCCCCTCCTGCACTCGGTATCGAGTCCGATCAGGCGACTTGAATGTCGATCGCTTTCGGCTCGAC
>CAZISL010000118.1:0-3445 GCA_964541975.1 uncultured Chromatiaceae bacterium
TACGTCCCGAAATGCGAATATATACCTAGGTATTGGCCGGCTTAGGCCCCAGACCGATGAACACCGCGAGCAGGTAAACGAGGAGCGATACGATCAACCCGAGCAGCGCTGGCACCGTGACCTCCGGATCGAAAACGATCCCGTTGGAGTTCATCAAAGCCGCGATCGCACCGACGGCATAGGCGATGACGGCGGCCGGATTCCACGTGGGTGCATTCTCGAGGTCTTCAGCCGCAAATCGTGTTCGTCGTATGACGTAGTAGTGCGCGATGACCGGCCCGATCAGCGGCGGTACGATGCTGGCCAGCAGATCGATCCAGTCCATGAACCGCGCGTAGATACCGAGACCGACTATCGTGCCGAGCAAGCCGCAGATCACCGTCATGATGTGCTGCGGGCGGCGGAACACGCTCGACGTCTGAATGACCGGCAGATACAGGTTCGCGTCGCCGGTGGTCCAAAGCGCCAAGCTCATGCCGATGATGCCGGCATACATGACGAAGGTCCCTTCGGCGCGCAGATACTGCGTGAAATCGAACGTCCCGGACACCACGCCGCCGAGAGCGCCGACCATTTGCAGAAACCACTGCGCGATGATCAGCACGATGAAAGGTATCGCGATTGCGACCCAGGCCTTGCGCGCAAAACGCGCGTACTCCGCCATGACGATTGCGCCTACGATCCATGAGCCAATAACGATGTTGATTGCCTTCAGCATCGTCAGCGGCTCCTCGGATTCCGCAACACGTTGTGCCGACATTTCCAGGAATCCGGTCCAGCCGCCCGCCCGGTCGATGTTCAGCCAGGCTGCGTACAATCCGACGAGGACGAGCACGGTGACGGACGGCATGCTGACCCATTCGAGCCCCTTCACGCCGAAATAGGTGGTTGCCGTGAACAGCAGCCCGGCGAAAATCGCGACCGTGTAAAAAGTCGGACTGTCCGAATTCCCCGCCCACGCCGCACCGAATGCGCCGACGACGATACCCTGCCAGCCGATCAGGAGCAGAGCGATGACGAGGACGGGCACGTAGGCCCCGATCTTGCCGTACACGAGCTGATACAGGAGTCCGCTGTTACACGCCGTTCGATAACCGATATACGCGACCAGCGCGCCGATGATGAAGTTCGCAACATTGCCGGCGAACGTGGCGATGATGATATCGGGCCAGAACACCTGGCCGCTGCCGAGCATTCCGCCGATAAACAGCCCCGTAACCAGGAAACCCCAGCCGAACGCCAGCGTTAGCAACGGACCCGCATCGCGCCTCTGTGACTCATCCAGCGGCGTGACAGGATTGTCCGCGCTCTGTTGCTCGGTTTCCCGGTCGTAACTCCACCAATGCTTCAGCTTGCTCATGATCACCCCCGTGCATGAACGATTAATCCGCAGCAATCGGCCGGAACTTCCCTGTCGCGGCAAACGCCGCCCTCAATCAGTCTGCGTGTTCGAGCTCGACGAGCTCGTAGTACGTTTGCATGTATCCGCCGATGTCGCCGCGCAGGAACAGGAAATCGCCATCATTGGTGCACCAGATATCGTATGGCGGGTGCGCCTCCGGCAGGCCGGGCGACGAGACGAAGCGGAAGTGCAGCGCATCGAATTTGCCTGCGGCCACCTCGATATTCTCCTCGCCGACGAACTCGACGCCAAAGCCGATGCGGAACAGCATCGGGCCCGTCGCGCCGCGATGATCGGGCGAAGACAACAGCATCTCGTCGATGCTCTGCACCTGGTTGGCGGGCTTCGACAGATCGAACAGGCGCATGTGCCAAGAGTCGCAGGCGATCGCGTGATTCTGGAATGTCTTCAGGCGTCCGTTCGTCTCCATGCGCTGCGTGACGCGCCCATCCAGAGAGGTATGCGTCTCGCACTCCGCAAAGTCCGGACCGAAGCGAAACCAACCCGAACCCATGAACTTGTCATCGACGGACAGTCGTACAAAGCAATCCATCGGGTTCCAGTCCTCGTCGAGGCTGTAGGTGATGTCGCGCATGACGCTCGGACGGTCGTCAATCTCGCAGTGCGCCGTGATGGTGCGCTTGCCGTCGCTGTGCACGTCAATATGGAAATACTCGCGTCCTCGTTCCTGATCCATGCGATCGGGCTTCTTGCTCGTATACAGAATCTTGCCGCGCAGGGTGCGATGGTCACGTTGAAGAATGTCGTCGCTCATGCCAGTTCCTTGTTGTCCAATATTTTCGTTATCGATCCGTTCTAGTCATTGTTCGTGGCGATCGGTCGCGCGTCATCACTGATCCAGTCGCTCCAGGAACCCGTGTAGAGCGCCGCGCCATGCAGCCCGGCGATCTCGAGCGCTAGCAGCGTGTGACATGCCGTCACGCCCGAGCCACACATACAGGCCACCCGGTTCAGGTCCGTAGCGCCGATCGCGGCGCGATAGTATGCCTGCAATTCGTCGGGTGCGCGGAAGCATTTGTCAGCTCCGAGGTTCGCATCGAAAGGTGTATTCGTTGCTCCGGGCACGTGCCCTGCCCGCTTGTCGATCGGTTCGACCTCGCCCGCGAAACGCGACGCCGCGCGAGCATCGAGCAGCGACAGCTCGCCTGCCGCCAGCCCGGCTACCACCGCCTCCGCCTCGATCACCGGCATCGATCCGGGCGTGGCCTCGAAGCTGCCCATTGCTGGCACCGGCGTATCGGTCGAGAGAGCGCGGCCCGCCGCGAGCCAGGCCGGCAACGCGCCATCGAGAACGGCCGCGCCACGGTGGCCCATCCACCTGAGCATCCACCACAGACGCCCGGCCAGCGCGTTGCCCATGTCGTCATAGGCAACCACGCGGGATTTTTCGTTGACGCCCCAGGAGCGCAACAAGCGCTCCGCGTCGTCGGGGGCCGGCAACGGATGTCGGCCGCCGGCGCCATCGGGCGCCACCGGCGCGGCGAGCTGGCGATCGAGGTCCGCGAAGAACGCCCCCGGGATATGCCCCTCCTCCCATGCGAGGCGACCGGCGTCGGGTACCATCAGGTCGAATCGGCAGTCGACGACGATCCAGTCCGGATCGCCGAGGTGTCCGGCGAGTTCCTCCACCGTCACGATCGGTGATTCCCTGCTTACGTCGCTCATGGGTCCTGCCCGCTGCTTGTCACACGCGTGACGGTTGGGTGAAAATAGTATGTTTCACGGAGCGCATGCGGGCAACAACCGCTTCGCTGCGTACCATCTCCCGTCGGGTCGCACCCGCGTCCGCGACCCGGAAAACTCACCAGGAGTAACTGCATGGACAAAGTGATGGTCTGCCTGAAGCGCGTTGTCGACTACAACGTGCGAATCCGCGTGAAACCGGATAACTCGGGTGTCGTGACCGATGGCGTCAAGATGAGCATCAATCCGTTCGACGAGATCGCGCTCGAGGAAGCGTTGCGGATCCGCGAACAGGGCAAGGCGAGCGAGGTCTTCGTCGTCTCGATCGGCCCGTCGGAT
>CAZISL010000119.1:0-18146 GCA_964541975.1 uncultured Chromatiaceae bacterium
GCCAGCGCTGCTCGGGTTGATCGTATCGCTCCTCGTTTACCTGCTCGCGGTGTTCATCGGTCTGGGGCCTAAGCCGGCCAATACCTAGGTATATATTCGCATTTCGGGACGTAGGTCCATCTGGTATCCATAGACCCATTCAACGGCGCTCGCTTCGGTTCGGGTGCCTGGTCCGAATCGTCAGGGGAAGAACTATGCGTATCGATCTGATTCTCATGCCTCAGGGTTCGCCGGAACGCTGGGCGGAATTGGCGCAGCTGGCAGAGAGCTACGGAGTAGGGGCGCTCTGGGTCTCCAATATGCACGACGGCCGCGACCCGTTCGTCAATTTCGTCGATGCGGCGCGCGCCACGACCAAGATCAAGATGGGGCCCGTCGCAGTCTCTCCGTATGAGCTGCACCCGCTGAAGATGGGCAATGCGCTGTTGACGCTGAACGAGATCTCCAACGGCCGCGCACAAATCGGTATATCGGCGGGCGACGGCGGCACCGCCTATGCGATGGGCTTCAAGGCCGAGCGCCGACTGCGGGCCGTCCGCGAATGCGTCGAGATCATCGATGCAATGGCGACCGGCGAGATGGTGCGTTACTTCGGCGAGATGTACGAAGTGAAGTGGTATCACTCATCGTGGGTCACGCAGCCTAAGCCCGGCGTCTTTGTCTGCGCCGGCGGACCGCAGATGCTGCGCTCGGCCGCCAAGTACTCAGAGGGTATCTTCCTGGGCGATCATCCGCCGGATCATGTGGCCGAAGTGCGTTCGGTCATCGATCCGATCATCGAGGAGTACGACAATCCCCACAAGGACACGTTCTGCCTCAGAAACTTCTGGGCCTGGCACGTGAAAGAAGACCCGGAGGAGGCGCTGGCCGAGTGCCGCATGTGGCTGGCGGCACGCGTGACTCCGTGGCCTGCGTATCACGAGTACCACAGCGGGATCCTGCCGGACGAAGAGATGCAGGTCGTCTACGACAACACGGACGCGTTGAACCGGGCGTTTTACGGACAGTACTCGAACATCCCGGAGATTCCACGCGAAATCCTCGACAAGCTCTGCCGACGTTGCACGTCGTCTTCTTCGCTGGACGAAATCGACTTCGAGATCGATCGGATGAAGAAGTTTGCCGACGCGGGCCTGACCGATATCGCGTTGCGCGTCTATGAAAATCCGGAGTGGGCGATCAAGATCATCGGCGAGCGAGTTATTCCGGCGCTGGCCTAGATCGAGCGCGCGGTCTGTTCCGTATGTCGCGACGCGGGGCGGCGATTGCCGACGCTAAGGCGATGGTAGTCGCTTCGTCAGTTTCTATGGGTTAAGGATTCCGCGCCGCTCGATTTTCCGGCCCCGGGTCGGGTTTGCGATAGACCCAGGCCTCTTTCCCCGAAGCCAGCGTCACGCGCAGGCGCTCATAAGACGCGCCTCGCTCATACTGATCCGCTTTGTGCAGTTCCGCATCCGTGACCTCAAATGCAGTGCCGCTCACGCGGCTGTCATCATTGCCGTTGAAACGCACATTGGCATAGTGGGTCATTCCGGTAGTCTCGACGACCCGTGAGTCTTCGATTCTGACGAGCGTGGTTTCGAATCCGACGAGTTCGTCATCGTGCCCCTGCAGCAGGCGATCGAATGTCGCGACCTGAACGCTTTTCTGTTGGAGTGTGCCGTAGGAGAAGAGAAGCGGCATGGCTCTAGCGCCCTTCTACTGTAACTTTAGTGATCGGGAGGATCGAGGCGCGGAAATCGCAACTAACCACCGCGCGGCGTCTTTCGGATCCCATATTCGAAGTCCTGTCTGAAAACGTAATTTTTCCTGCCTATTCCGGGGCGACCACCTGCTGCGCCGGACGGCGCAACAACAAAACGCCTAGCCACAACGCCCAAAACAGCACGGTAAAGAGATAAATCGGGACGTAGACGAAAGCCATCAGCAATCCGGCCCCGCCGGACACGAGTCCGTAGAACGCGAAGGACCTCGGCAAAGTTCGCGTCTTCAGACTGCACCAGGACAGCGCGACTGCGAACCCGCCGAGCCCGACCTGCGCCAGCCCGTTGAACAGGATTCGCACTACCGTTGCGGTCATGTACGCCGAATCGCGCATCGCCGGATTGGCATCGGTGAGCAGGAACAGCGTTTGCCGGCCGATGACGTGTGACATGCCAAGCAGCAGGAATCCAGTCGCTGCCAGGAGGCCCGCACAGATCGCGATGTGAGCCTCGATTGGCCGGACCTCGCGGAACATCGCGTAAATACCAAGTGCGAGGATCACCATCGCGAAGCCGCTAAGCACGTGGCCGAGCCCGGACAGGAGCCACGGCAACGCCCGGCTGGCGTTCTCGAGTTTCGCGAGCAGCGCATAGTCCGCATAACTCGTAAACCCGAGGTATCGCGGTTCGATGTACGCTGCGTTGAGATTGTGCATCAAGAAGGCGGCAAAGATGACCAGTGCGGCAAAGCCGGCGCTGCGGATGAGTGGATCCATGATCATCGTTACCCTTTTGATGGCCGGAGGGTATTCTAAACTTATTGCGTGCATCGGGCGTATGATGGTCGTCAGACCCACGGCAAAGATACCTAACGGAGAGGCCCATGACCAACGAATCACTCTACAGCCGTCTTGGCGGTTACGACGCAATCGCAGCGGTGACTAGTGCGTTTTTGCCACGGTTGCAGAGCGACAGCAAACTGCGTCGCTTCTGGGATAATCGCGGTGCCGACGGAATCGAACGCGAGAAGCAACTATTGATAGATTTCCTCTGCGCCGAGGCAGGTGGGCCGGTTTTTTACGGGGGGCGCGATATGTTGACTTCCCATAAAGGAATGGGGGTCGACGCGGAAGACTGGTCACGACTAACCGGTCATCTGAAGGACACACTTGAGTCCTTCGACGTTCCGGAGCGTGAATTGAATGATGTGATCGCGTTCGTCGAGACGACGAAAGACGAGATCGTCGAATAGCAGCGTATTTTCGATACGTCGGCTATTGGCCGTTGTGAGACGACCTGGCGGCCGATTTCTGCGGCGAATCTACGTCTGCTTTCCGCCTGAAAGCCGCCATCAGCATCGTTTGGGGCCGACTTTCGTTGTCGACCCAAACGGGTCAATCGCCACTGGCCGCGATCGCCTGTTGTCTCCTGGTTTTTCGGTAAACTGGCCCCAGATTCTGCAACCTGCTGGTCCCCAGGCCGTGTCGCCTACCGTCCCAAAGCAGTCATTTGCTGCAACAGCGCAAGCGCCCCGGGCAACGCGCTAAGCGGTTGCCGCATTCGACTACGTAAAATCGCCAATGCGCCACGTGCAACTGTTCTGAGATATTGATCGCAGAGATGCAATGCAAACAAGTAGGGAGCGGAGCTTGCCATACGCAGAAATTTCTTTTCAACAGTGGTTTTTACCGTTTTATTGGCTGTCTGTGGCGGCAGCGGTGACGGCTGACGTGCGGTTCGGCTTCTAAATACGTTTCTTAGGGGAGTGAAATGAAAAAAGTAGCTTTTAGCCTTCTTTTCCTGATTCTAATAGCTTCAAACTGTTGGTCGGCAGACGGCCCATATATAGGAGCTGGGGCAACGCTTACACGCCTAGAGGTGGATGATTTTAACGATGTCGAAAATGGCTATAAGTTATTTGGTGGCTGGAGACTTTCGGAAAATTTCGCGATCGAGGGAAGCTGGCAGGATCCAGGAGAGTTCAAGGAAAACGACGTTAAGCTGGATATAGACGGCTACACGGCCGAAGTTTTAGGTATTACTCCTGACCTAGATGGGATCAAGTTTTTCGGAAAAATCGGTTATTACGATTTTAGTGCCGACAATAAAGTTTCCGGCGAGGATACAAAAGAAGATGGTATGTTGCTTGGTGTTGGATTGATGGGTGAGCTAGAAAAAAATTTGGCAGTTCGGGTTGAATTTAACTGGTTCGATTCTGATGACTTAGCGATTTCTGGCGCACTTACCATTGAATGGTATTTCATTGGCCCGAACTAGACTTTGATTTGCCCCTGCGCTGCTTTTTCCTTGCTTCGGATGTCCGCTTCTCTAATCGGGCGTTCGGTGTGGGCCGACCCGAACGGCCGCATCCGTGTAGTAGATCCTCTTCCGGTACTTCATCGACAACATCCTCCTCTCTATACTCAGAGATTAGGTGTTGCATTCACCGGTTGAAACCGCAGCCGTTACGCGACGCTCAACCACCTGATTTTCCAGCCTCGTGAAAGTCTGCTTTCTGCCAGAAAGCAGACATCTGCCGGAAAGATGCTTGTGTTAATCCGCACGTTCACCGGCTGCTCCCGAACGCAGAGCATTTTCAACCGGACGTGTTCACCAGTTGACTGGTATCAGCAACAGTAAGACCGCGGCGAACGCGAACCGCACGAGTCGCTGCAAGGTAGTCGTGCGAAGCTCCGGTATATCGAGGCTCAACGCCGCTGCGGCGATGCTTTCCTCGTGAAGGTCGCAGACGGCTTCCACGCTGTTCATATAATTCAGCGGTAAGACGACCTTGTGGGTACCCGTGTATTCCGCTTCGGCGCTCATCTCGGTATCCGCCAGTTGGCTGCATTGGACCAAGCCTAGCGCTGATTCGCGGAACAGTCGTTGACGACTCTCACGCGGGATGAAAAAAGGCCCGGATGGATTATGTCCACTCCGGGCCCGATTGCGGCTGCAGCTTTGCTGGCGCCTAGTTCTTGTCCTTGTCGACGAGTCGGTTCGCCGTGATCCACGGCATCATCTCGCGCAGTTCCGCGCCGACCTGCTCGATCGGGTGTGCGGCGTTGAGTCGCCGATAGGCGGTCATCGACGGGTAGTTCGTCGCGCCTTCCGCGATGAACTGCTTCGCGTATTCGCCGGTCTGAATGTTGTGCAGCGCTTCACGCATGGCTTTGCGTGACTCGTCGTTAATGACTTTCGGACCCGTGACGTACTCGCCGTATTCGGCGTTATTCGAGATCGAATAGTTCATGTTGGCGATGCCACCTTCGTAGATCAGGTCAACGATCAGTTTGACCTCGTGCAGGCACTCGAAGTACGCCATCTCGGCCGGGTAGCCGGCGTCTGCGAGTGTATCGAAGCCGGCCTTGATCAGCTCGACGATGCCGCCGCACAAGACGGCTTGCTCGCCGAAGAGGTCCGTCTCGCATTCATCCTTGAACGTCGTCTCGATGATGCCAGTCCGGCCGCCGCCGATGCCCGATGCATACGACAGAGCGACATTCTTCGCATTGCCCGACGCGTCCTGGAACACGGCCACCAGGTCAGGAATACCGCCGCCGTTGGCAAATTCGGAGCGGACCGTATGGCCCGGCGCTTTCGGCGCGATCATGATGACGTCGAGATCCTTACGCGGCACGACCTGGTTGTAGTGAATCGCAAAGCCATGCGCGAAGGCGAGCGTGGCATTCTTCTTTATGTGCGGCTCGATCTCCTCGAGATACAGCTCCTTCTGGAACTCGTCGGGCGTCAGGATCATAACGAGATCCGCGGATTCGACGGCCTCGGGCACGTCGGCGACATTCAAACCTGCATTCTGCGCCTTGGCGCGGGACGACGAATCAGGCCGCAGTCCAACGGTCACGTCGACGCCCGAGTCCTTCAGGTTGCATGCGTGCGCGTGGCCTTGCGACCCATACCCGATGATCGAGACTTTCTGGCCCTGGATGATCGAAAGATCGCAATCCTTGTCGTAATAAACCTGCATTGGTGTGCTCCTGCGGTGTTCCGGGATTGGGCAAATTCCACCGAACTGGCCCGTCTGTGATCAGGAGGGGGAGGATACGCAGACCAGTGCCTTGCGTAAAATGAAATAAACACAATAATATGTGCCAATTATCGCAATCATAGGCCGCATGGACACTCGCACTCTGAAACAATTCGTCACGCTCGCCGATACGCTGCATTTCGGCCGTGCCAGCGAAGCCTGCCATATCAGCGCATCCGCGCTGAGCCGCAGCATCCGGCAGCTCGAAAGCGAGGTCGGGGTCGTGCTGTTCGACCGCGACAATCGCTCGGTCGAGTTGACGCCACATGGCGAGCGCTTCCTCGAATTCGCCCGTGATTCGCTGACGCAGTGGGACGTCGTTCGCAACGAACTGCTCGCGGATGCCGGCGAGTTGCAGGGCGAAGTCAGTATTTACTGCTCCGTCACGGCGAGCTACAGCTTCCTGTTCGATCTGCTGAGCGAATTTCGTCGCGGCCATCCGCGCATCGAGATCAAATTGCACACGGGTGACCCAGAGGACGCGGTGCAACGGGTCCTGGCGGGCGAAGAGGACATCGCGATCGGTGCGCGACCCGGCACGTTGCCCGCAACGCTGGCATTCAAGCCGATGGCAGAAACGCCGCTCGTGTTCATCGCCGCCGCGGAGCGGAAGGATTACGCGCGGTTGTCGGGCAAACGAGCCCGCAAGGATGATTGGGCGCACACTCCGATGATCCTGTCGGAGACCGGTCTCGCCCGCCGACGCGTCGACACGTGGTTCCGAAAATTGGGCGTGCAGCCGCAGATCTACGCGCAGGTGGCAGGCAACGAAGCGATCGTCAGCATGGTCAGTCTCGGCTTCGGCGTCGGCGTCGTGCCGAAGATCGTTCTCGACAATAGCCCGCTCGCCACGAACGTCCGGCTGCTCGACGTTCGCCCCGCGCTGAAGCCTTACGACGTCGGCCTGTTCGCCTTACGCAAGAAGCTGAAAAGCCCGCTGATCGAAGCATTCTGGTCGCAAATCCGTTAAATTGCATGCTGGCTCGACCCTAGACACGACGGGATTCAGTACATGACAGGCAGCACAGCGGAAGTTCGCGCCTATCGCTGGGTGATTTGCGCGATGGCGTTCCTGACGCTGTTCGTGTCTAACGGCATGACGCTGGGCGGAATGGCGGTGTTCGATATTGAACTGATCAACGCGCTGTCCGAGTCCATGTCCCGCGACATCTCGATCGCGGAGATCAAGGCGCGCGATTCGATCATGCTCGGCACCGCCGCCATATTCGGGCTATTTTCCGGCACGCTCGCCGACAAAGTCGGCGTCAAGCCGCTGATCCTGGTCGGCCTCGCTCTTCTTTCGGCCGGCACGTTCATGTATTCGCGGATCGAAACGCTGACCGATATTTACTGGATCCAGGCAGGCTTCGGCGTCGTGCTCGCCATGTGCGGCCTGATGATCAACGTCTACCTGATCTCGAGCTGGTTCGATACGCAGCGCGGGCTGGCCATCGGCCTCGTACTCGCCGGCACGAGCCTCGGCAATGCGTTCTTCCCGATGCTGAATACGTGGCTCATGAGCATGGCGGGCTGGCGGCAGGTCTTCCAGTGGCTCGCATTCGTTCCCCTGGCATTGCTGCCGATCGCCCTGATCCTGATTCGGAACGGGCCGAGGAGCGCAGGTAAGACAAGTGGCGCCGCTTCGACTGCGAAGCCGATCCAGCTGACCGGTTATTCGCTCAAACAAGCCTTGTCGAGCCGTAACTTCTGGTGCCTGGCGACGATCGCGATGTGCACGTTCTATTCGATCCTGGGCATGACCGCGAACGTATTCATTTACATGAGCAAGTCTGATTATTCGCCCGAGGTCGCGTCGACCGGCGTATCGATTCTGTTCATCGGCGGTCTGGTCGGCAAGATTATCGCCGGCTACCTGGCCGAGACGTTTGGACACAAGCGCATTCTTCTGACCGGTCTCGCCCTGATGCTATTCGGCGGCGTCTGCCTGCTGGCAGCGATTCAGATGACGAGTGCGACGGCGTTGTGGACCGGACTCGTGTTCTTCGGCTTCGGCTGGGGCGGCATCTATACGCTGATTCAGTTGCTGTCGGCCGATCTGTTCGGCATGCGATCGCTCGGGAAGATCCTGGCAGCCGTTAACGTACTCGACGCGGCCGGCGGCGCCGCGGGGCCAATCGTCACCGGACTGCTGTTCGACCGCACCGGTTCATACTTCGTGCCGTTCGCTGTAATAACGGGCGCGCTGTGCGTCGCGATCGTTGCCGCGTCCCGCCTCGACATGAAGCGGGCCGCGATCGTCGAACAGAGCGCACAGCCGGCCTGAACCGGCGCGACAGGAAAACGAAAGATGTCTGAGAATTTCAAACCGAGCCAGGCGCTCCGCGACGTCCGCTACGAGATCCGCGGGAAACTCGCCAACCGCGCACTCGAAATGGAGCGGCGAGGGTACGAGATCATTTCGCTGAATATCGGCAATCCGGGTGCATTCGGGTTTCGCACGCCCGAGACGATGCGCCTCGCGATGATCGAGAACCTGCAAAGCAGCGAGGGCTATTGCCATCAAAAAGGCATCTTCCCGGCCCGCGAGGCGGTGGTCATGCAGCAGCAGGACCGCGGCGTGCCCGGCGTCACGGCCGAACACGTGTTCATTGGCAACGGTGTCAGCGAACTGATCGATCTGACCCTGCGCGGGCTGCTGAACCGGGGTGACGAGGTACTCGTGCCGAGCCCGGACTATCCGTTGTGGACAGCCGGCGTCACGCTGAACCAGGGGCGACCGGTTCATTATCCGTGCCCACCGGAAACGCAGCACGAACCTGACCTCGTAGCGCTCGAGAAACTGATCACGCCGAATACCAAAGCGATCGTCGTGATTAACCCGAATAATCCGACCGGGGCCGTGTATTCCCGCGCAACGCTGCAAGCCATCGTCCGGCTAGCCGAGCGACATGAGCTCGTCATTTTCGCCGACGAGATCTACGACGAGATGGTCTATGGCGATGCGGATTTCGTGCCGATGGCGACGCTGGTCGAGGATACGCTCTGCGCTACGTTTAGCGGGCTGTCGAAGGTCTATCGTGCGTGCGGTTATCGGGTCGGCTGGGTCGTGCTGAGCGGCGACCTCGATCACGCGCAGGACTACCTGGACGCGCTCGAGCTGCTGGCCTCGCTGCGCCTGTGCAGTAACGTGCCGGCGCAATGGGCCGTGCAAACGGCGTTGGGCGGCTATCAGAGTATTCTCGAGCTCGTCGCACCCGGCGGTCGCCTGTACCAGTCGCGGCAGGCGATCCTCGATGGCGTCAGCGCGAGTCCGTACCTGAAGCTCGTCGAACCGCAGGGATCCATGTACGCGTTCGTCGGCGTTGATCAGAAAGCGCTGCCGGAGTTCGACGACAACGCTTTCGCGCTGGACCTGCTCGAGCAGAAGCACGTGCTGGTCGCACCCGGCGTCAGTTTCAACGTGCCGTACAACAATCACTTCCGTATCACGATGCTGCCGGACATGAAGCAGCTGGAAGATGTCTTCCAGCGTATCGGCGATTTGCTGGATACCTATGACGCGGCAACGGTTACATAGAACTTTAAAAAGACTTTATATATATCTGATTTAATTATAAAAGAGGTCACTCTGCACGATGCCGTCCATGCCGGCGCGACGGTACTGGCCGCATCCTCCGGGCTCGCGCGTCACCTGCGCTGGCGCTACAGCCGCGATCGGCACCGACAGGGTAATCGTTCCTGGCCGACCCCTTATATCGTCGATCTGAGCACCTGGCTCGAGAGTTGCTGGGAGCACTCGCTCATAGCGGGCGGTGCGATCGGGCGGCAATACTTGCTAAACCGCGCCCAGTTTCTGCGCTCCGTCGAACTGGTTACGGACAGTTTCGACGGCTCCGATATACCCGATCCTTCCCGCGGCGCGCGGCGTTTGCTCGGTCGCTCCTGGAACCTGATGCGGGAATGGGGCATCGGCACGCACGATCTCGGGGCCGCGGCCAGCGCACCGGATACCGTCTATTTCGGCCATTGGGCGAAGCGGTACGAGGAGGCCTGCCGGGAGCGCGGCTGGGTCGATGCGGCAACCTTGCCCAGCCGGCTGCTGACCGAATTGTCGGATGCATCGATACCGCTGGCCGACGATTACGTACTGGCCGGTTTCGAGCGGATGACGGGGAGTCAGCGACGCCTGTTCGGCGTCTTGCAGGATCTCGGCAGAGTGTCCGGAAAGCTGGCGACGGCCCGCGATGCTCATCCGGAGGCGGCCCGCAGCTTCGCGGCGGTCGATGCGCAGCAGGAGCGGCGCCAGGCGGCGCAGTGGGCGAGGGCGCGGCTCGAGTCGCAATCCGACGCCGTGGTTGGCGTCGTGGTCCCGGACTTGCACCGCCACGCCGCCGATTTTCGGCGGAGCTTTATGGACGCGTTCGATCCGTTGTGGCGAGAACGGGATGGCATGGAGTTGCCGGTCTCCGTCGATGACGGCGCCCGACTCGGCGATACGGGATTCGCGCAAACCGCGCTGTTGATGCTGCGCGTTCCGGAAGGCCAGCTGGATTATCGGGAACTCGGCCAACTACTGAGGTCACCGTACTTACGCGGCGGCGTCACCGAGGCACCGGCGCGGGCCCGGTGCGACCTCGCCATTCGCGAAGACCGAATGCAGCGGGTCGACCTGCGCGGGCTGTGTCGTCGACAACTCGACGATCGCCCCGACCGCTTCCTGGGAGCGCTCGAGCGCATGCTGGACTTGAGTGAACAGACGCGGGGACGTCGCGAACCGTCCGCCTGGATCCCGTTCGTCGAGGCTCTGTCCAAAGAAATCGGGCTCGGTAAGGGGCGCGAGCTCGGCGCCGACGATACGCGGGCGCAGGACGCGTGGTCAGCCTGCCTCGAGCAGTTCGCGACCCTGGCGGAGGTGACCGGCCCGGTTACTTTTCGGGAGGCACGTGCGCTGCTCGCGGAAGTCGCCACGGAGCGACGTTTTCGGTCCGGTGCGCGCGCCGATGGCGTCCAGATCATGACGCCATGGGATGCCGACGCACACGAGTTTGACGCCGTCTGGATTTGCGGCATGAGCAGTGCGGTATGGCCGCCGTTGGGCAGACCCACGCCGCTGATCGCGATGAACCTGCAGCGCGACCGTGGCGTTCCGGAAGCGCTACCGGACGTGTACAGGAATCAGGCACTCGCGACGACCGAGCGCCTGCTGGCCGGTGCACCGGAAGTCGTTGCCAGCTGGGCGGCGCGTGAGGGCGAGGAGGAGCAGGTGGCGACGCCGCGAATCGCCGCGTTGCCGCCGCGTGACGCCGCGTCCACAAACGAACCGGTTGCAACGGATTATCGGCATTCGATGCTGCTCGGCGCACGCCCGGCCGTCTCGCCAGACCCGGCAGCGCCATTGGCGCCCGACGAGAGCGGTCGCGGCGGCACCCGGCTAGCCACCATGCAGTCTGCATGTCCCGCGCGTGCGTTCTTCGAATTGCGCCTCGGCGCGCGCGAGTTGCGGTCGCCGCCGTTCGCGCCGGATGCGCTCGCCCGCGGCAACCTGCTGCACGACGCAGCCGAGTACCTGTATCGAGATCTGCGGGAGCTCGGCGGACCGTCGGGCGTCGACGACACGGAACTGAAGGGCATCCTGGCAGCCGCAATCGACAAGTCGCTCGACCGTCACGTGCCGCAACGCCACCCGCTGCGCGACTCGCTGATCGGGAACGAGCGCAGCCGCCTGTCACGGATCCTGCGCAATCTCGTTGATTACGATCGCGAACGCGGCGAGTTCACGATTGTCGAGCTGGAGGACCGGCATACGTTCGACGTCGGCGGCCTGTCGTTGAACGTTCGTTTCGACCGTGTCGATGCCGCCCCGGACGGCGCGCGTCTCGTCATCGACTACAAAACCGGCACGCGTTTCAGCATCAGGAAATGCGAAGGCGATCGGCCGCTGGAATTGCAGTTACCGATGTATGCGGCGTACGGCAATGCCGATGGCATCGCGTTGTACTGGCTGCATTCCGAACGGGTGCGTCTCGACGCAATCGTGTCCGACGGCTCCCATGAGCTGGTTGCGGCGCGTGAGCGCGCCATCAAGCATGATCCGGACAGCTGGTCGCAACTGAAGGCGCATTGGCGCGCGGTGCTCGAAGGCCTGGTGGCGGAATTCAGGGCCGGCGATTGTCGTATCGACCTCGAACAGGATCGCATGGCGGGCGGCCAGTTCGCGATGCTGACGCGTCGCTGGGAAATGCCGTCCGTGGCACCTGACGGTGACGAGGAATGAGCGGGGCAGTACAACCGGCAGACTGGGCCGCGCGCGAGCAGGCGCTGGACCCGAGCCGGTCGTTTATCGTCCAGGCACCGGCCGGATCCGGTAAGACGGAACTCCTGATTCAACGTTATCTCAGGCTGTTGTCGATCGTCGACGACCCTGAAGAAATCCTCGCGATCACGTTCACGCGCAAGGCCGCCGGAGAAATGCGCGCGCGCGTCGAGAAAGCGCTCGATGCCGCGCGGCGTGGCATGCCGCCGGACGAGTCGCATCTCATTAAAGGCTACGAGCTCGCCGTGGCCGTCGTCAAACGTGACGCCGACCGCGATTGGGGGCTCGCGGATCAGCCCGCTCGGCTCCGGATCGGCACGATCGATTCCGTCAACACGCGACTGAGTCGGCGCGCGCCACTCAGCTCCGGCGTCACTTCGCACAATACAATGCTGGATGACGCGAGGCTCGTATACGCGGAAGCGGCGCGAGAAACATTGACCCTTGGTGAGTATGCCGACGCGAACGGCGATGCAGTACGTGTATTGCTGAGTCATTGCGACAACGATGCGAGCCGTGTGGAGACGCTGCTGACGACGATGCTCGCGCGACGCGACCAATGGTTGCCGGTGACCGGGTCCGGGCAGGTCGAAGATGCGGAAGAACTCAGGAGTGCGCTGCAACGGGGCCTGGGCCAATTGGTTGAACATTTCCTCGCCGCAGCAGAACGCGCCTTGCCGGAAGGTGAACGAGACGAATTGATCGCCTGTTTGCGTTACGCGGGAGAACGCAGAGCCGAACACGACGTCGGTGAGGATATCGTCGCATGGCGCGACATGATCGCGATGCCCCCGCCGTCGGCGAATTCGCTGGCGGCGTGGCGGGGCATGGCCAACATGCTGCTGACGAAAGGCAGGCCGCCCAAGTGGCGTAGCAGGATCACCGTGAGGGAAGGCTTCCCGACCGGCACCGGCGAAGCCAGCGAAATGAAGCGTCGCGTCGGGGAATTGCTCGCGCGCTGCGGAAATGCCGACGCATTTCGCGCCGCACTCGGCGTCGTCGGAGGCCTGCCCAACCCGTTGTACTCGGATGCGCAATGGTCAATCATCGCGTCGTTGTGGCGGGTTCTGCCGTTGACCGTTGCGATCCTGCGCGACCTGTTTGCCCGGCGCGGTGAGACGGACTACGCCGAGGTGGCGCGCGAGGCATTGGACGCCCTCGGCGGAGACGATGCAAAGTGAGCTCCGGCTCGCGCTGGACTACCAGGTCAAGCACATCCTGCTCGACGAGTATCAGGACACATCGCAATCGCAGTACGAATTTATCCGCCGATTGACCGAGGGCTGGGAGAGCGAACCCGATCGGAGTCTGTTCGTCGTCGGGGATCCGATGCAATCGATCTATCGTTTCAGGGAAGCCGAGGTCGGACTGTTCCTCGATACCTGCGATCGCGGCATCGGCGGACTCAAGCTCGAATTCCTCCAACTGACCACAAACTTTCGTTCCAGCGCGGCGGTCATCGAGTGGTTCAACACCGCGTTCGCCGACGTTTTTCCACAGGACGACGACTTGAGTTCCGGCGCCATCAGTTTCACGGCCAGCGTCGCGTATGACGAGACATCTGCGGATGCCGGCGTGACCTGGCATCCGGTACCCGGGGGGCTGCCGGAGTTCGAAGCCGGACGCGTCGTCGGCTTGGTCCGCGCAGCACTGGACGGCCGGCCCGACGAGACCGTCGGAGTGCTGGTTCGCAGCCGCCGACATGCCGTGGCGATTGCGAGCCGGTTGCGCGCAGAGAATATCGACTACGCAGCAACCGGTCTCGAGAACCTGCATGAACAGCCGCTGGTTCAGGACCTGCTCGCCCTGACGCGCGCCGTCGTTCATCTCGGCGACCGACTCGCGTGGCTCGCGTGCCTCAGGGCCCCTTGGTGTGGGCTGACGCTCGTCGATCTTCACGCGATTGCCTACGCTGATCACGACCAATGCATCTGGTCGCTGATCGAAAACGACACCGTCGTCGCGCGTCTGACCGAAGACGGTCAGCTGCGACTGAAGCGTTTTCGAACAATTATCGCGGCAGCGCTGGCCCGGCGCGGCGCCATCTCTCTGCGTGACCTCGTCGAGTGTGTGTGGCTCCGACTCGGCGGACCCGCGACCGTCATCGACGATGCGGACCTCGAGCAGGCCGACCTGTTTTTCCGCTTCCTGGATTCTCTGGAGCCCGTTGCCGACCTGGCCGACGGGGGCGAGTTGCTGGATCGTCTCGGCGAGGTGAGGATCGATCGTAACGGCACGGACCCGCGCGTGCAGATCCTGACGATGCACAAGGCGAAAGGCCTCGAGTTCGATACGGTCATACTGCCCGGCCTGGGGCTGGCGACCCGCTCTGGCGACAAACCGCTGCTGCTATTCGATGAGATCGTTCGGCCGGGCGCGCCGACGGGCCTGGTCGTTGCACCGATCAAGGCGAGTGATCGATCGACGGACCCGCTGTACGAACTGCTGTGGCGATTCGAAACGGAGCGCGACCGTTTCGAGCAACAGCGGCTGTTGTATGTCGCGACGACCCGTGCGCGACGCCGCCTGCATCTTTTCGCCCAGTTGACGCTGAACGACGATGAGGAGAACAGTCCGCGCCCGCCGGCGTCGAACACTTTACTCGCGCGCTTGTGGCCGGTGGCGGAACGCGAGATCGATCCGTGCTCGGTCGATCTGCCGGTGACCGAGTCACGCGGCAGCGGAAGGCGTCCACCGGTTTGGCGTGAGGCGCCGCTGCGCAGGTTGCCAGCGGATTGGCTGGCTCCAAGCGCGCTTTCGCCACTGGGCATGGTCAACAATGCCCGGAATACGGACACGGACACGACGGTCGAGTTCGACTGGGCTTCGCAATGGGCGAAACATGTGGGTTCCGTCGTGCACCGGTGGCTGCAGCAAATTGCAGAGGAGGGCGTCGAATCGTGGAATCGAGAGCGCCTGGCTCAGCATGAACCTGGGCTGCGGCTGATGCTCAGGCGCCTCGGCGTCGGAGCTGAAGACCTCGCGGGCGCGACGCAACGAACGCTGGCGGCATTGCGCAATACCCTGGCCGACGAGCGCGGCCGATGGATTTTGTCGTCAATACATCCAGAGGCCGCAAATGAGGTGCCAATGACAACGTCCGAAGACGATTGCTATGCAAATCATGTCGTGGACCGTACGTTCGTCACCGATGATGGAACCCGCTGGATCGTCGACTACAAGACCAGTTCGCACCAGGGCAGCGATATCGGTGCGTTCCTGGATTCCGAGTCAGACAGGTATCGGTCGCAGTTGCGACGCTATCGGGACGCGTTCACGGCTACCGAGGAGCGATCGATCAGGACCGCGCTTTATTTCCCGTTATTGCAGGTGTTTCACGAAGTCGATTGCGATCCATAACCCGGTTTCGCGGGGTGTCGTCACAACGATCCGGTCATCTCGAATTCGTGACTGCCGTCGGGCAGCTTCGGACCGGCCAGCATGAGCCCCTGGGTGAGTTCGGGTGGCGCATCGGGGCGCGCCTTCAGTCGCGCCTGGATTGCGTAGTCTTGCGGCGGCGTCAGTCGCAACTCGCCGACCACCTCCAGGGGCCCGCCGCTGTCAGTCAGCATGCCGGGAATGACGCCGTCTTCCGCGACCTCGGCGATGTCGAACTCGAGGCCATAGCTGCCCGTGCTTCCACCGGGTATGCCGAGCATGCTGAAGGGCAGGCGGCCGACACCGACGGTGCCGATGAACCTGGTTGGCCATCGATCTTCGACCTCCAGCTCCGCAATGTCGACCGACAATTCACCGCCGCTGCCACGCATATTCAATTGACGCACCACGGGGGCCAGCGGGCCGGCGACGCGCAAGTCGCGGACGCGAAGCGCACCGGTAATCCCGGCGGCGATATCGCCGCGCACGAAACCGGTTTCCCATTTCGCGTCGACCGACAGCGACAGCCGCCCGATGAGCAGCGATAAAGCATGCAACTCCCAGATGACGTCCCGGAGCTGGAAACCAGCGATCACGACCGATTGAGCGGTGCCGCTCCAGAGCGTTCCGGACGTAGCGGAAATGCTGATCGACTCCTCGGGCAGAACCGCGCTCATCATTCGCGCCGGCACCAGCGCCAGGGCGAATACAAAGAAGCCGGCCACGCCGACGGCGATCAGTAAATTGCGTTGCCTCATTCGGTCAGGCGCCGGCGCGACCGAGCGTCAGGTTGCAGTTGACCCGGCCGGCGGCTGATGCCATATCGATATTTGCCGACGTCACGGCAATGCCGTGTTGATTCTGCAGGCCCTGCAGCCACGTGATCAGTGTGTCAAACGGGGCATTTTCGAATCTTAGTCTGATGCTGCTCGTGCCGTCGGGCTGATTGCGCTTCAGATGCTGCGCGAGGCCGGAACCGCGCGTGCTCTGATCGACGACGAGGACGAGCGATTGCGAGCTGTTGGCTCCGCCGGTCTGCGCGCCACCCTGTTGCGGGCCCAGTCGCGCTGCGACGTCGCTCAACTCTGCGAGCAACTCGCGCTTGTCGGTGACGAGTTCGTGGCTGCGCTTGCTCTGGTTCACGATCGGGCGCACGCCCAGCAACACGATCAACGTGAATAACGCCAGGCCGCCCGCAATCATGACGAGCGTACGCTCTCGCGGATCCAATTGTTCGAACCATTCCTTCAACTTGTGTTGCTCGACCTCATGCTTCGGGGCTGCGGATCTGGATCCGCCCGCGCACCTTGTCGCCTTCCGGGTTGGCGGACTGAATCTCCGCTTCCAGCGAGCCACTCTTGACGATTTCCTTCTGAATCGAATCAAGCGCTTCAACGTTGGGTGCCGTCACCCGTAGCTCCATGACGCCGCTGCGATAGTTGACCGTCTCCAGGCGAGCATCGCCTTTGTCCTTACCCGCAACGGCGCCGGCAACCACCATCAGGGTATCGAGGAACTCGGTCGCGCTGCCGCCGGCATCCCCCTGTCCCAAACCCCGCAACTTGCTCTGCAACAACGCGCGCGGGTCACGAACTTCCTGGACCTCGGGAAACGTAAAGCGAATTGCCTGTTCGATTGCCGTATCGAGATTCGCAGCTTGCTGATTGAGGCTGATGATCTCGAAAATCTTGACGCCAACGAGCACCAGCACGAGGCACGCCGCCAGGACCGCCGCGCCGCGCCAGGCAGACCAGTAGACACCCAGGTTCGAGCGGGGCGCATAGCGCCCCTGCAGCAAGTTGATACCAGGTTCCGTGACGATCTGCGAAGCAAGTCGTGGCAACGCGCCGTCACTCAGGATGCGAATATCGAACGATGCGGCTCGCGGCTGCAGACCGTCGAGCAGTGCCTCGGTCTGTGCATCAGCCTGCGCTTCCTCGGTGACATAAACGAGCAGATTGACCGGCTGAGCCGGCTCCGCGTCGGCGCCGGCAGGCTCACGCGCCCGGAACCATAAATCCAGCATCGTCTCAGCGCCGCCGAGATCCGCGACGGCGATCGATCCGTCGGCATCGCGCAAAGTCAGTGTGTCGCCGTCGATTAACAGTGTCGTTGTATTCGGGATCGCGCTGACGGCATCGCTATCGGCGTAGATTAATGCCGGGTCGATACCGGCTGCGGCGAACAGTTCGAGGCAGGCTTCGATTTCGAGTCGCTCGACGATCGCGACCGGGAGCTGATCTTCGGCATCGCGTTTGCCGACGGCGAAATGCAATTCCTCGACATCGGTTGCTAGCTGGTCTTCCATTGCAAACGGCAACGCCTGGAGAATCTTCGCCGCACCGCGGACGGGAATATCCACGGTCGTACGCAACACGCCCGCACCGGAAATCAGTACGATGACCTTGCTTTCGCCCACGGCCTCTGCGGCCATCATCGGGTCGCCATGCCCCGGTTCGCCAATGACCGCGCCGGTCGAATCCACCGTGACCCATTCGACCTGGTCGGTAGCGCCTTCACGGAAGCGTAGTACGAGAAAATCAGCCATCGGTGCGATCTGTAAATTGCCAGCTATGCGACGCGCTATTTCGTATCGAAATATCGCAGGCTCGTCGTTACGACCCCGTTGCTGTCACGATGCAACAGACTGTACATAGTGAGTTGCGAGGTGCCAAGGGTGACCAGGACCTTAAGCTGAAAGAAATTTGACGCAACATCAAGGTATTTGTTCGTAAATTCGGCC
>CAZISL010000120.1:0-5511 GCA_964541975.1 uncultured Chromatiaceae bacterium
GTATCGGCGCGCAGCGTCGCGGCGCACTACGGCGACCTGCTGGACGGTTTCATCATCGATGACACGGACCGCGACGTGGCGGACGGCATAAGCACGGGCGATCTCGCCGTCGCAACGTGTCAGACGGTCATGCAATCGCTCGACGACCGGATCCGGCTGGCCGAATCGGTGCTGCACTTTCTTAATACAGTATCGAGTAAAAGCAGCTAACTATTTGTTTTTAAAGATGGCACAACATCCGAAGCCAGCGCTTCGAGTTGCTCGACGAAGTCCCAAAGCGGATTCAGCACGATCATGCCCGCGCCGGCCGCAAGCACCTCGGCGAGGCCGTCGATGACCTGCTGCGGTGTGCCCCAAACGCAAGTATCCGCCACGTAATTCGCATTCGCTTCGATCTGCCATGGATAGCGGCGCCAGAAAAATTCGTCGAGGCGCCGCTTGGCCCGCGCGGTGTCCCCGTCGACAGCCAGGTAGACGCGTTTCGATAACGGCAGGGTCGCGGGGTCGCGCCCTTCTTCAGCCATGAACTCGCGCAGCATCTCTACGTTGCGCGCAAAGTCGGCGGTCGTCGTCGGACCCGCGCCCATGAATCCGTCGGCGACACGCACCGCGCGGCGCAACGCGGCGGGATGCTGGCCGCCGAACCACAGAGGCGGATGCGGTTTCTGCACGGGCTTCGGCTCCATATCCGCACCCTGCATCCGGTAGAAGCGCCCGTCGTGTTCGACCTTCTGCTCGGTCCACAACCGCTTCATGACATCGACGCCCTCGTTAAATCGCGCGAGCGCCTCACTCGCGGACGTGCCGAAGATGCGAAAGTAACGATCGCCCGCGAATACCGGACCGAGACCGACGCCGAGTATGACCCGGCCATTGCTCATATGATCGATGGAACCAACGCACTTCGCCAGTTGCGGCGCATTGCGAATCGGCAAGACGATCACCGACACGCCGAGCTTCATGCGGTCGGTGACGGCCGCGGCATAGGCCAGCAGGCTCATCGACTCGAGCAGCGGCGTGTCGCCGGCAATCTGGTCCTGCACCCAGGCGCTGTGAAAGCCGAGCTCCTCAGCCCGCCGCAGCGTCGTCCGCACCAGCTCCATGTCGGCGCGGCCGTCTAGGAACACCTGTGGAATCGGAACGCCGAATTGGGGAGTCATTGACTTGGTCTCAGAGCAGTTCTTCGGCGAGCAGCCGGAGCGCTTCGACGGACGTCGTGCCGGCGATCAGCGTGCCGACGTGCCCCCTGTCGCCCGCCTCTTTCCACGCACCCAGGCGGCCCCGTATGCGATCGGCCGGACCGACCAGCGCGCAGTCGTCGACCAGCGCGTCGGGCACGGCCCGCGCCGCCTCGACCTTCTGCCCGGACAGATACAGGTCCTGCACCTGTGCCGCTTCGTCGGCATAGCCCATGCGACTCGCATAGTCGTTGTAGAAATTCTTGCCGCGCGGTCCCATGCCGCCGATATACAGCGCCATGTGTTGCTTGACCTGCGCCCGGCACGCATCGACGTCGTCGCCGAGCACGACGTTGACGAATGGCGCGACGTCGAAGTCGGCCAGCGTCTTGTCCGTTCCCGCCGCGGCGAATCCTTCTTCGAGGTAAGACTCGAGCAGATCGAAACGCTCGGGGTTCATCCAGATAGGAAAGACCCCGTCGGCGACCTCGGCGCTGCAGCGCAGTCCGTTCGGTGTGATCGACGCGGTGTAGATTTTCATGGACGGGTCGCCGTGCAGGATGCTCTTCAACGGTCGACCGAGTCCGGTCGCGCCGTCTCCGGTATATGGGATCTGGTAGTGATGCCCCTCGTGTTCGAGCGGCGCGCGGCGCTCGATGACCTTGCGGATGATCGAGATGTATTCGCGGGTGCGCGTCAGCGGCCTGCCGTAGGGAACCCCGTGCCAACCCTCGACGACGCCGGGGCCCGATGCGCCGAGGCCGAGCATGAACCGCCCGCCCGACATAGCGCCGAGCGTCATGGCGGTCATGGCCGCCATCGTCGGCGTGCGGGCCGGCATCTGCATAATCGCCGTGCCGACCTTGATTCGGGAGGTCCTGGCCAGGATCCATGCCGCCGGCGATACCGCGTCCGAACCGTATGCCTCGGATGTCCAGACGGAATCGAGTCCGAGTTTCTCGGCCTCGAGGATCAGTTCCATGGGAATGTCGACCTGCGCCGGCGAATAGCCGGCCATAAAGCCGAGTTTCATCATCGTTGTTGCCTGTCGTTGTTTTGCGCCGCTGCCTCAATAGTCGGGCGGCGAACGACGGGCGTCAACAGTCGGGCAGGAATTCTTCCGAGGACCGGTCCGGGTCTTCGTCGGTGGTTTCGTCCATCGGATGAACAAACGAGCCGGTCGCGGCGTGCAGCTTGTTCGTCAGGTCCTCGTGCTCGGCGGCGAGGCGATCAACCTCGTCCTTCATTGCGCTGGAACCGGCATGCAGGACGCTGAGTTCGGTCTCGGCGTCCTTGGCTTTCGCTTCGGCACGGATCTTCGCCTCGGCGCGATCGGTCAGCTCGCGGCGCAAATCGCGCACCTTGGCGGCCTCATCGCGGACCGCCTGTTGCGCGGAGGTGAGCGCAGTTTCGCGCGACTCGACCTCGACCTCAAGCTGTTCGTGCTCTTCCTTCAGCGCGTTGAAATCGACGCAGGTCGACTCGAACTGTTCGGCCATGTCGTCGGCTTTCTTTTGCGCGACACGCAGGCTCGCTTCGAGCGATCGTATGTGATGATGTTCGGTGGGTGTTTCGGAAGCCGGATCGTGTTTCCGAAAGACACCGACAAATTTCGCCAGGACCCACCCGACGACGAATGCTACGGCCCCGATGGCCAGAGGCGTACCCAACTCGTTTGACATAACAACCGCCACAACGTTTTATGACAGACGCTAATTTAGTAAGTCGGCGCCCGGGGTTCGTTGCGCCAGTTCTCAGTCCTTATAACGGAACAAAATCCCGTTCCAGTTGGTTCGGTCGAACGATTGCGCTACAACCTCAATTAACGACGAACCATCGAGGATCTTCCACATGAACGTCCGAACAATCACGAGACGCGGATTCTGTCTGAGCGTTGCCGGCGGAGCCGCCCTGACTTTGCCGCAGCCGGGCCGTGCGCGGATCCCCCGAACGCTGGATCTGAATGACAAGCACGACGCTTTGACCGCGATGATCAAGATGCGCGGCAGCCTCATCGCGGAAGACGTGCCGTACTGGTACTACGGCACGATCTACGGCGTGCTGCCCGGTAAGACGCCGCTACCGCTGGTCGATTTCGAAGGCTCGGAGATCGACTACTACGAACGCCAGCCCGACGGCACTTATCGCGCATACGCTGCGACCGCGAGTTTCTTCAGGGACACGCAGACGAAGAAACTGATCGACGTGTTCGAAAACCCGATTACCGGACAACGCAACGAGGTCCGACCGAATACGATCTCGGTCAAGGCGCACTACATTTACTCGGCCAACGGATTCAAACGATCGGACGACCCGCAGCCGCTCGACGACGACGCGAGCATCGCCGACCTGCTCGAATGGCGCGAATCGGGTGACGATATCTGGCTCACGATGCGCCGCGCGTACCCGCCAGGGCTGCCGATGGCCGAACACCAGATGCAGCGGGGCTCACTGACGGAGTTGCACGACCCTGCCACGAGCAAGGTGCATACGACGGCCGCACCGACTTACATTTCACCGTGGCTCGGCTGGATGGACATGCGCGGCCATGACGGCCATACCGTCTGGGCGGGCCCGGCGAAGAAGCTCGATCGCGTCGAGGAATACCCGCGCGAGTTACTGGGACTGATGGAAAAACATTTCCCGGAAAAACTGACCGCCAAACCGCGCGGCTGATCTATTTCGGCAGCGCGTATGCCAGCACGTAGTCGTCGACGCCGTGCGCGTAATACCAGCTATGCCCACCGGCGGATATAACGACGAACTGTCGGCCGTCTGCCTCGTAGGTCATCGGCGTCGCCATGGCCGAAGTCGGCATCATGTGCTGCCAGAGCTCCTCACCGGTATCGATATCGTACGCCCTGAAGCGGGAGTCGGCCGTCGCGCCGATGAAGATGACGCCGCCCGCAGTGACGATCGGACCGCCGGCCGACGGCGCCCCCCAATTCAGCGGTAGCGGCACCGGCACGAGCTTGTCCAGCACGCCGAACGGGATCTCCCATTTGATCTCGCCCATCGCCAGATCGACCGCGACGAGCTTATTCCAGGGCGGCGCCGTGCACGGCGAAAAGAACGGCGACATGAGGGGGCCGTGCTCCACCGCATAAGGCGTGTCGCCGATATACCCCGGCGGCTGCATCGGAGCCCCGGCGTGCGGCAGCTTCGCGGTCTCCGGGTCGACATCTTCATTCGGGATCAGACGAACAAAGTACGGCATCTGCGATACCGGGGTCACGAGAAGATTGCGCTGCGGATCGAACGCGCCGCCGCCCCAGTTGCTACCGCCGCCGATCTGCGGATACAGCGCCGTGCCCTGCAGCGTTGGCGGCGTATACATCGACCCGTAGCGCAGCGCCTCGATCTTCTGGCGGCAGATGTTCCGGTCGAAAAACGTAAACCCCCATGCATCGTCCGGCGTGATGCCCTGCCTGACCAGCGGCGGTGGCTTGACCGTGAACGGCTGGGTCGGGGACAGCTGTTCGCCGGGTATACCGTCGGTCGGCACCGGCCGTTCTTCGATCGGGAACAACGGCTCACCCGTCTCGCGATGAAAAATGAACGCCATACCGGATTTGCTCAACTGGACCACGGCGGGGATCGTCTCGCCGTCGCGCCGAATATCGACGACGATCGGCTGCGCCGGCATGTCCCTGTCCCATACGTCGTGATGCACGACCTGGAAATGCCAGACGACCTCGCCGGTCGAGCCGCGCAACGCGACGATCGAATTCGCGTAACGGTTGTCGCCGGGCCGGTGTTCGCCCCAGAAGTTCGGTGCCGGACTCGCCGTCGGCACGAAGAGCAGGTCGCGCTCTTCGTCGGCCGACAACATGACCCAGACGTTGGCGCCACCGACGTTCCGGGGTGTCGGTTCCAGCCCATCGGTCGCGACACGGACCAGCGGGTCGAACGTCCAGCGCAGTTTCCCGGTGCGCGCGTCGAACCCCCGCACGGCGCCGTTGATCGAACTCGCGCTCTTGAACTTGTTCGATGTCGTCGTGACGACGACGGTGTCCCGCACGAGTCCGGCCGGCGACAGCAACTGTGTGCCGATCACGGTCGCCGCCGGCACGGCCGCCTCGATCAGCGGACGCACGTCGACGACGCCGCCCATGCCGAAGTCAGGGCATAATTCGCCGTCGCGCGCGTCGATGGCCAGCAGGCTCATGTCCGGTAACGGCAGGAACAGCCTCGTCGCGCAGCGCTGGTCCGCCTGCGCCTCGGGATCGCGCCATTGGGACAGCCCGCGGCACTTGAAGCGTCCCGCGTAGGGCGTCTTGTTGAACTTCGGCTCGAAGGTCCACCGTTCCTCGCCGGTCGCGGGATCGAGCGC
>CAZISL010000121.1:0-8641 GCA_964541975.1 uncultured Chromatiaceae bacterium
CGACGGCACCTATGACGTCAGCGTGACGGCTACCGATGCCGTGGGCAACGCCGGCGCCGACGGCTCGACCAACGAGTTGACGGTCGATACCACCGCGCCGATCGTAACCGTGACCGGGCTGACCACGGTCGATAACACCCCGGCGCTGACGGGTACCGTGAACGATCCGACGGCAACCGTGGACGTAACCGTCAACGGCACTACCTATGCGGCCACCAACAACGGCGACGGCACCTGGACGCTGGCGGACAACACCATCGCACCGGCACTGGCCGATGGCACCTATGACGTCAGCGTGATGGCTACGGACGCGCTGAGTAACGTCGGCACGGACGCGTCCACGAACGAGCTGACAGTCGACACCACCGCGCCGATCGTGACGGTCACGACCATCAGCACGGCCGACAACACGCCGGCGTTGACGGGCACGGTGGACGATGCCAGTGCGACCGTGACCGTCACCGTCAACGGCACCACGTACGCCGCGACCAACAACGGCGACGGTACCTGGACGCTGGCCGACAACACCATCGCGCCGGCGCTGGCGGACGGGACCTACGATGTCAGCGTCAGTGCCACCGACATACTCGGCAATGTCGGCACCGACGCCAGTGTGAATGAGCTGGCCATTGACGCGACCGCGCCGATCGTCACCGTCACCGGGCTGACGACGGCCGACAACACGCCGGCGTTGACCGGCACGGTGAATGATGCGGCCGCGGTCGTGCAGGTCGCCGTCAACGGCACGACCTACGCAGCCACCAATAACGGCAACGGCACCTGGACGCTGGCGGATAACATCATCGCGCCGGCGCTGGCCGACGGCACCTACGACGTCAGCGTCACCGCGACCGACGGCGTCGGCAATATCGGCGTCGACGCGAGCATCGACGAATTGCTCGTGGATGCGACGGCACCAGTCGTAACCGTCAATACCCTGAACACGCTCGACCGGACTCCGGAGCTGACCGGCGCCGTCAACGATCCTGCGGCCACCGTGCGTGTCACGGTCGGCGGCACGACCTATATCGCGACCAATAACGGCGACGGTACCTGGACGCTGGCCGACAACATGATCAGTCCCGCGCTCGACTATGGAACCTACGACGTGCTCGTCACCGCCACCGACCCGGTCGGCAATGTCGGCGTCGACGTGAGCGTCGGTGAGTTGCGCATTTACAGCAATCCGGTTGCCAATGACGACGCCTATAGCGTTGATGAGGACATGGCCTTCACCGCGGCGTTGGGCGTCGATGACCTGCTGCTCAACGACAGTGACCCAGATGGCGATGCCCTGATCGTCAATACGACGCCGCTCGCCGGGCCGAGTAACGGCACGCTATTACTCAATGCCAATGGCACGTTCACCTATACGCCGGACGCAGACTTTAATGGGAACGACAGCTTCCGCTACGAGGTCAGCGATGGCGAAGGCGGATTCGCTCAGGCCATCGTGACGATCACGGTGAACCCGGTCAACGACGCGCCGATATCGGTCGCCGAGAGCTTCACCGTCGATGAGGACAATCAACTGAGCGTCGTCGCCGGATTGAGCGACTTGCTGATGAACGACAGCGATCGCGATGGTGACGCGCTGACTGTCGACGTGATGCCGATGGCGGGGCCGTCGAACGGCACGCTGGTCCTCAACGCCGACGGAACGTTTACCTATAACCCCGATCGCGATTTCAATGGCACGGACGCATTTACCTACCAGGTGTCTGACGGGAACGGAGGCGCCAGCCAGGCGATCGTCACGATAGCGGTCACTGCCGTCAACGATGCTCCCGTCGGGAGTGCCGATGCGATCTCTGTCACCCAGGGCGATTCAGTGTCCGCGGATGCAGCCACCCTGCTGGCCAATGACAGCGACGTCGACGGGGATGCCCTGAACCTGATCGGTTTCGCGCAAGCGACCGAGGGCACCGTCAGCCAGGCGGCCGATGGGAGCCTCGTTTACACGCCGCGCATCGGGTTCTCCGGCACGGATAGCTTTACCTATACGGTTGCTGACGCTGCGGGCGCCCAGGATACCGTCCAGGTCATCGTCACGGTGGACCCGGTGGAGATTGTTTACCTCGGGGACGAGCCGGACAGTGAACCTCCACCGGACGTGCCGCCCGAGAACCAGAATGACGATCCGGGCGGTCAAGAATCCAGCGCCGGTGCCGATAGCGATAGTGAGGTCCAGCGCGAGGCGCAGCCTGCGACCGAAATGCTGATGCCGGAAGTGGCCGGTGCACTGGATACATTCGTTCCGGCGGGAGGAGTCCCGACGGACGCAGCACCCGTCGTCGAGTTCGCGCAGCCGACCGATGACAGGAGTCAGCAGGTGCAGCGGGCGGATGCGCCACCACCGAAGTTTGTGAATGACGTACTGCAGACGATCGAGAGGACGTTCGATGTGGAGATTGCCGATTTCGGCATGCTGAAACTGAATCACTTGGCCGTTTGGGATGCGTTGGATGTCATGAGGCGTGACATGAACGAGGGCGACGGGGTGGGGGCGTTAACCGGCACGGTGATGGTCCAGGTCACGACGGGTTCGAGCCTGGTTCTCAGCGCGGGCATCCTGACATGGGTCCTGCGCGGCGGCGCGCTGGCGAGCGCGTTGTTATCGACGATGCCTGTATGGCAGGGATTCGACCCACTGCCGATACTGATGGCTCGCCGACGGTCTCGCGAAAAGGCTGCGGGCAAGAAGAAAAACGAGAAGTTGCTCAAGGCATCAGAGGCCGACCGATTCTTCGAGGCGGCGGCGAACAAAGTCTCGACCGCACGAGGCCCGGCGAAGTGATTAAGATTCGCATTTCACCGACTCTGCGCATCAGCATCGGCCTGGTGTTCGTCACGCTGAGCCTGGTCATGGCGGCACGGTTCGTGGGCCTCGTTCCGGAACAGGAGTCGCTGGAACTCGAGGTGCGGCAAAAACTCGTCGAGGCGCTCGCTGTGCAAATCAGCGCCGCTGCATCGCGCACCGATATCCGGGTCATCAACGACACGCTGACGGCCGTCGTTGAGCGCAACGAAGACGTTTTGTCGGCCGCCATGCGCGACCGGCAGGGGAATCTTTTCGCTGGTTCTGCCGACCACGACACGCACTGGATCGCGCAAACGGACGGCAAGTCGACGACGACGCATGTGCAGGTGCCGATCTATCAGGGGAAACGGCTGTGGGGTGCGGTCGAAATCAGTTTCGCGGAGCTCGGCGGCGGCACGCTGCTCGAGAGAATCAGAGGCTCGGCCCTGGGACTGTTCGCGTTCATTGCCGTTGCCGGTTTCATCTTGTTCTTCATGTTCCTGCGTCGCGCGCTGCGCGAGCTCGATCCGTCAGGCGTGATCCCCGAGCGCGTGAAGGCAGCGTTCGATGCGCTCGCCGAGGGCGTTCTGATCATGGACGAAGACGAACGAATCGTCCTGGTCAACGCCGCATTCCGGGACGGAATATGGCAATCGGACAAACCGCTGATCGGGCGCAAGTCTTCGGACCTTAACTGGCGTCAGTTGCAGAGTAATGACGTGCCCGAGGAGCTGCCGTGGCAACTGGCGATCCGGGAGGGCGAAAAGAAAATCGGCCTGCCGCTCAGCGTGCGCACGGTGTCGGGCGAGATGCGCACCTTCATGGTCAATGGATCGCCGATTGCCGATGCCAAGGGCAATATTCGCGGGGCATTAGCCACCTTTGACGATGTGACCGACCTGGAGAAGAAAAATGCGGATCTCCAGCTGGCCATGAACAAGCTCGAAGAAGCACAGGAAGAGGTAAACCGGCAGAACCGGGAATTGACGTACCTCGCCACACGGGATCCGTTGACCGGATGCCTGAATCGGCGCGCGTATTTCGACCTGATGGACGATGCGATCGACAACGCGCTACGTGGGCAGAACCCACTATGCTGCATGATGCTCGACATCGATCATTTCAAGTCGATCAACGACAAGCATGGCCATGGCGTCGGCGACAAAGTCATTACCTGTGTCGCCGATGTCATGGCATCGAGTTGTCGTGATGCCGACCTGTTATGTCGCTATGGCGGCGAGGAGTTCTGTATCACCTTGCCCGGGCTATCGATGGACGAGAGCGTTGCCGTCGCCGAGCGGATTCGCCACAACGTCTCCGAGTTGTCGAAGACGCGACTCGAATCCGCCCTGAAAGTCACAATCAGTGTCGGTGTGGCAGAACTCGCCGCCGCCGGCGGTTGTGGCAAGACGCTCGTCAAAGAGGCCGACATGGCTCTGTACTCGGCCAAGGAGAGCGGGCGCAATCGTGTCGTGCGCTGGGATGCCGCGCAGATGACGATGACGATGCGCCAGATCGAATTCGATTCCGCCGAGCCCACGGCCGGGATGGTGGTCATGGCGAACGGGCGCCAGGACGCGACGATTCCGGCGGATCAGCGCACGGTCAACGTCGTCAAGATTCTGCAGCAACGAATTTCTGACCTCGAGACGATCCTGGAAGAACAGGCGCTGGAGTATCACAAGGAACATGGCTATGACCGCCTGACCGGACTGCCCAATCGGCTATTGTTCTTTGACCGGGTATCGCAGTCCATCGTCCGGGGTGCCCGGACCGGTCGGTCGGTTGCGATTCTGTACCTCGACGTCGACCTGTTCCGGCGCGTGAACGACGCGTTCGGCCCGGACGTCGGTGATGGATTGCTGCGCGATGTAGCTGACAGGGTGACGGGTGTATTGCGCGCCAGCGATACGATCGCGGCCCTGGGAGCGCACTCAGACAGCGCGGGCGTGTGTCGTCTGAGCAATGATGAATTCGCCATCGAGCTGGCCGACATCGAGAACGCGGAGACCATCACCTGGATCGTACAGCGAATATTCGGGTGTCTCGCCAAGCCGTTCCGCGTCAGGTCAGACGACATTTACGTCACATGCAGCATCGGCATCGGCGTTTATCCGGCTGATGCGAATGACTCCGAGACCCTGATCGGTAATGCGCGGATCGCCAGGCAGCATGCGCGAGACAAGCTGGGCCGCAATACCTACGCCTTCTATTCGAGTGATATGAACGATCAGTCGATGGGACAAATGAAACTCGAAGCGCAACTGCGTCACGCAATCCAGAATGACGAGTTCCTGCTGCACTATCAGCCCAAACTGGACATCAGCAGTGGCGAAGTCGTGTCTATGGAGGCACTCATTCGCTGGAATCATCCGGAGATGGGTATGGTTCCGCCAGACAGTTTCATCCCTCTGGCCGAGCAGACCGGCCTCATTAACGGTATCGGCCAGTGGGTGCTCAAAGAAGCCTGTCAGCAGGCACGTCTCTGGATGGAGGCGGGCCTCGGGCTGCGGAGTATTGCCGTGAACCTGTCTGCGATCCAGCTGCGACGGCCGGATATCGGCAAGCAGATCCTGGCGACCATCGCGGACGCTGGCCTCAGGACCCATCATGTCGAGTTGGAGATTACCGAGACTGCGTTGATGCAGGATGTGGAAGCGTCGGCCAGTGCGCTGCGGGAGCTGCATAGTCGGGGGCTGCACCTGTCCGTGGACGACTTCGGCACCGGCTATTCATCGCTGAGTTACCTGAAACGATTCAGCGTGGATACGCTGAAGATCGATCGATCCTTTATTCAGGACCTCGTGATCAACCCGGACGACCGCACGGTCGTATCAGCGATTATCGCGATGGCTCACCTGATGGGAATCCGGGTGGTCGCGGAAGGCGTCGAGAAAGAGGCGCAGATGGCGTACCTGAGTACTCTCAATTGCGACCAGGTCCAGGGTTACATGATTGCGCGGCCGATGGCCGCGAGCGATGCCACCGAATGGTTGCGGCTCGCGCGCGACAAGGGCCCGATGCCGGGAACGTCCCACACGAGCCGTCTGCCAATCCTGAGCAGAGCAGATCTGGCGTCGATGGCAGACTAATCTATCTGAATCAGCGTACGGCGCCTATCGCGCGTCGCGCTCCCGCACACGAATCGCTTCCCGTCATTGGTCTTCGAGAATGACGTTGGCCGCGTTGCGACCGCAGGCACCCATGACGCCGCCGCCGGGATGCATGCCGGCCCCGCACATGTACAGACCCTCCACCGGCGTTCGATAACGGCGCAGCCCGGGCAGCGGACGCTTGAAGAACAGACGATCGGGCGTCATCGCGCCATGAAAGATGTTGCCGCCGGTGATGCCGAATACGCGTTCGAGGTCGGGCGGCGCGAGCACATCGCGATGGATGACGCTGTCGCTGAATCCAGGCGCGACCTGGTCTACGAGCGAAAATATGCGGTCCGCGAATTCGTCGCGTGCCTGCTCCCAGGCCGCATCGCGCGGGGTGTATGGCACATGCTGGATGAACAGTGACGCCACGTGCTTGCCGGGCGGCGCGAGACTATCGTCGAGTGTCGACGGGATCGTCATTTCGATCATCGGCTGCTGCGGCAAACTGCCCGCCTGCGCTTCGGCAAACGAATCTTCGAGCGCCTGCATCCGCGTCGCGCCGAGGTGAATCGTTCCGCGCAGCTCGGGCCCGGCGCCGGGCCGGGCCGCGAATTCGGGAAGGCGATCGAGGGCTAGGTTGATCTTCATGACCGGGCTGCGAAAGTCGAGCTGCTCGATTCCCTGCATCACCGGCTCGGGTAAATCGTCCGGACCGAGCAGGTCCAGCAGCGTCACCTTCGGGTCTGCATTCGATACGATAATCGGCGCGTCGACCTCGTCGCCGCCTTCGAGCACGACGCCGGTGGCGCGACCATCGCGGGTCTTGATCCTCTCGACACGCGTAGCGCAACGAATCTCGACGCCATAGCCACGCGCGGCCGATGCGATCGCAGTTGAAATCGCACCCATTCCCCCCCGGGCATACGCCCAGGTGCCGCGATTGCCGTGGGTCTCGCCCATCACATGATGCAGCAGCACGTAACCGGTTCCTTGCGACGATGGCGCGGCCCACGCTCCGATGATCGCGTCGGTCGCGAGTGTCGTGAGCAGCGGTTCGCTATCGAACCAGGAGGACAGGATCGGCGCGGCCGCACCGTTCAGCATCCTGAGTGCGCGCGGCAGTCGCGCGCCGAGGCTGCAGCCGCGGCCGGCCATCGCGAGCAGTGATTTGACGTCCCGCCAGCCGAGTCCGTCCGCTTCCGGCGGTGGCGTGTCGATCAGTGGATCGATGGCGAGTGCGATCTTCTCGAGGAAGGTCTCGTAGTCCGGGTAACGTTTTGCGTCGGCTGCAGAGTAGTACCGGATCTCCTCGCAGCTCGCGTCCAGATCCGGACCGAGGACGAGTCCGCGGCTGCCGGGTTCGACGGTGAATGACGACGGGTCGCGTGGCAGCAGGGTCAGCCCATGCTCGGCCAGACGCAGATCCGTGATGACCGTCGGTCGTAATAGTCCCGCCACATAGGAGGCCCGGGAGACCCGGAAGCCGGGCCATAGTTCCTCGGTCACGGCACAGCCGCCGACGAGGTGGCGGCGCTCCAGCATCAGCACGCGTTTTCCGGCGCGCGCGAGGTAGGCGGCGGCGGTCAGGCCGTTGTGTCCGGCGCCGATGACGATGACGTCGTGTGTGGATTCGGTCCGCACGATAAAGAAACACCCATGTATAATTCCCGTCATGGACAGGTCGGTATCCAAGCCGCGCACCGGCGCAACGATTCAGAGCCCGAAAGTCGTCGAGCGCCGCGGCCGAATTCGCGATGCGCTGGTCAGCACCGGGGCGCGCATGTTCGCCGAACGGGGTATGGACCAGGTCAGTGTAGAGGAACTGATCGCGGACGTCGGCATTTCGCGGCGAACTTTCTACGGTTTCTTCGCCAACAAGTACGAGATCGTCGCCGATGTGCTGAATGCGCTGCTCGAGTCCGGCGCCGAGGATCTCGACGCACTCGCGGACGCGCCGGCCGAGGAGATCGTTCCGGGGATCGTCGACTATTACCTGCGCCAGTGGGATGAGCGTCGCCATGCGTTACTGATCGTCGGATCCGTAGACCGCGGCATATTGCCGTATATCGAGACGGGTCACGCGGATTTCGGCAGGGCGATGCGGGCGTTACTCGAACGCGCGGAAGTCGCGGGTACGTTGCGCAACGACAGTGCGGACTATACGTTCAAGTTGATCAGCCGCACGGCGATCCAGTTGCTGAAGGTCTACCGGGACTTCCCGGACCGCGCACGGATCTATAAGGAATCGATGATCGCGCTGTTGGCGAAGTCGGGAGCGTAGCGTGAACGAATCCGAAGAACCCGATTCGGACTACGCGGAGCCCGCCGTTCGTGCGCCGGAAGGCATGGTCGAAACGCTGATCGCGAATTTCAGGCCCCAGCCGGCCATTCCCGCGGTGTTCGTGCTCTTCCTGACGGTCCTGATTGCCGTATTCACATTCGACCCGGACGCCGAGCGCGGCATTCTGATCCTGCTGGCACCGGTCGGGATTCTCGCGTCGTGCGGGCTGGCAATCGCGGCGGGCTTCTGTTCGCTGTTCCCTCACGCAATATGGATATTGATCGCCGCATGGGCGTTGAAGTTCACGAATACGGGCCCGCTGCCGCCCTATAACCGGTATGTGCTGTTCGCCGGCATGTTCGCGTGTGCCGTCATGTTCGTCGCGCAGATCTGGCGCGTTCGCACCGGCCGGTTCGTGCCGACGATTCGCATTGACGAGGACTGAAAATCCGCGTGTCG
>CAZISL010000122.1:0-8985 GCA_964541975.1 uncultured Chromatiaceae bacterium
TTCATCGTGCTGCGCGAAACCAGCGTCGGCGACCGCGCCTCCGGTCAGGGGCTGCTCAGCGTGGCAACCTCGATCGGCCGTTTGCTCGGCGCTGCCGTTGTCGGCAGCATCGCGACCTCGGCAGGCGGCGGCACGGTGGGCTACCAGACGGCGTTCATTGCGATGGCCGGACTGGGGGCGTCACTGCTCGTGTTTGCCTGGTTACTGCGGGCGCACGATGCCCGACAGGCGGCAAAGGCCGAGGCCCGGGCGACGGCCTAGAAATGGGGTCGAACCGAGATTTTCCGCAGAGCGGTATATTGCGGTTCGACCCCATTTATTAGGAGAGCGCGTCCAGATGTTCGACCGATTCCCCGATCGTTGGACCCCGGTTCTGCCGCTCGGCGAACTCACGACGAATCCGCTGGCGACAGAAATCGCCGGCGTACCCATCGTGCTGTTCGCGGACGCCAAACAGCGCTGGCACGCGCTCATCGACCGCTGTCCGCACCGGGGCGCAGCGCTGTCGCTCGGCAAGGTCAACGCGCAAGGACACCTGCGCTGCCAGTATCACGGCTGGCGCTTCGACGGGGCGGGCCATTGCACCGGCGTGCCGCTCAACGAACTGAACGACGCCGCGCTCAACAAGATTCGCGCGGGTACATTGCCGACCCGCGAGATCGGCGGCGCGCTGTGGGTCTATACCGCGCTGACGGATGACCCGCCCGAGCCGGTGCTGCCAGAATCACTCGAGGGGGACCCGAGCCTGTTCGTGACGTATCACCAGGAATGGGAGGCGAACTGGACGCGGGCACAGGAGAATTTCATCGACTTCGCGCATCCGCCCTATCTGCACGAGCAGACCATCGGCGCATGGATGCACGACTATGCCGAACAGGGCGGCACCGCCCGTGTCGAGGCGGAGGCCACGGACTTCGGCATGATCATGCGCAGTTATGTCGGCAGCGGCGGTGGCGGCTTCAGGCTCGACTGGTATCGACCCAACCTGTCGATCCTGCATTTCGGCCCGACGCCCTACAACTGGCTGAACGTATTCTGCATTCCGGTGAACGAGCGTCACACTCGCGTCATGACGGTGCGACGCATTCGCAGTGCCGAAGACGGTCCCAGCTATTCGCGCCATGCGAGCGGCACGGATCATCGCATCCTCGACGAAGACCGCGGCATCGTCGAGTCGCAGGCGGGCGATGTACTGAGTTATCCGGCGGAGATCTCGGTCGCGACCGACCAACCGACGCTGGTGTTTCGACGCTGGTATCGGGAACTGCTCGAACCGTAGTCGGAGTCAGGCAACGATCAGATCGGGACGAGTTCGTCGGCGACCGCCAGCGCCGCGTCCGCGGTCACGGCGTAGCCGTCCGCACCCAACTCCCTCCACAGGTCGGGCGCGCCATTCAGGCCGTTGCCGCCGACCATGATCTTGATGTGGTCGCTGGCCTTCCCCCGAATCTCCGCGATCGTGCGCCGCAACGCCGGCAACTGCGAACTGAGTGCCAGTGACAGCAATACGATGTCGGCTTCGAAACACTCGATCGCGGCAGGCAGTTCGCTCTTCGGCACGTCGGAGCCCAGGTAAATGGTGCGCCAGCCTTCGAACTCGAGCAGGTAGGCCAGCGCGCGGATGCCGACCTCGTGAATGTTGCCTGCCACGGCGGCGGCCACGGCGGTGCGGCCGCGATCGGGCGCGTGCGGCGCACGACTTGCGAGCACGGCCATCAGGCGCTGCGTGGTCATCGTCACCATGTGTTCTTCGGCGATCGATATCTCGTTCAAGTGCCACAGCCGTCCGACCTCGCGCTGCGCCGGCAGCAGCACCTGGAAGATCGCCTCGGGCACACCGAGCCCTTCGTCGACCGCGTCCAGCACGATCGACATGCCCGGGATCGCGTTACCGGCGATGACCGCTTGTATATAGCGCAGCGCGATACGCCCGGTCATCAGACCGGGATCGAGCGTGCTGGTCTCGGGCTCGTTCGTCTTTCTGCCGACCGCCTTGATCGCGGCATCGATGCACGTCGCGACCAGCTGCGGCGGCGCGCTGCCCAAGCGGGGCGCGATAGCGGCCTGCAGGCTGGCCAGACTCGCATCGAGATCACCCGCCTCGACGTCGCGCGCCTGCATGGCCGTGCGCGACCACGTCACACACGACACGAACAACTCGACCTCGCCCGCGGCCATCGCTGCGCATAATTCGAGTACGCGCTGGCGCAGATGTCCGGTCCAGATCATGCGCGCGTCGTCACCGAAGCGTGTCGCGATCTCGGGATGGTTCTCCAACAGATGCGCGGCGGCCGCTGCCGCGATGTCGTTCGCGTGTTGCTCCAGCTCCGTGGCGGCCGCGGGTACAGGCTGCATCTTCATGACTCACTCCGTCGGCCGAATGACAGCGGATCTTCGCTGGTGAGCGGCGCGGGGCTGCCCGATTGGATCGCGGCGCTCGGCAGGCGCGCTCGCAACCGTCGCGAGAAATCGCTATGCACGCCGGCGAACCGGGCGCGCTGCGCTTCGATACTGACCAGCAGCGTCGGCAGCAGGAACAACACGATCAATGTGCCGAACAGCAAACCGAAACCGATCGAGATCACCATGGGCTTCAGGAACTGCGCCTGCAGCGCCGTTTCCAGCAGCAGCGGGAGGACGCCCGCGATCGTCGTCAGCGACGTCAACAGCACGGCGCGCAGCCGGCGACAGCCCGCCTCGACGGCTGCGTCGGCGGCGCTGAGTCCGCGCTCGCGCGCCTGCTTGAACGCGACGACCAGGATGATGGAATCGTTGATAACAATGCCCGACAAGCCGAAGAAACCGAAAATCGACAGCATCGATACGTCGAAGCCGAGCAGCCAGTGGCCGAAGATCGCCCCGACGAGGCCGAACGGAATCACGCTAAGCACAGCGAACGGCCACACGTAGGAACCGAATACCCAGGCCAGGATGATGTAGATCGTCAGTAGCGCGAGCGGCAACGCGAGCGAGATATCACTGACACTCTCCGACTGGTTGGCGGCGTCGCCGCCGAATGCCCAGGTCACGCCGTAGTCGTCGGTCAGTCGGGGCAACACGTCACGCGCGAGCCGCGCGCGGATCGCGTTCGCGTTGTTGCGGCTGAAGTCGACGTCCGCCGTGACGCTCACCGACAACAACCCGGCGCTGTGTTTCAGCGAGTCGAAGCCGCGGTTGTAGCGCAGGCGGGCGACGTTGGCTAGCGCGGTGATCTCGCCGTCGGGCAAGACAATCGGCAACGTCTCGAGTGTGCGTTGTGACTCGCGCTCGGCTCCGGCCAGGCGCACGCGCACCTCGACCTCTTCCCCGCGGTCCTGGAAGATCTGCACGAGTTCACCCTCGAACGCGACGCGCAGTTGTTCGCCGAGTTGCTGACCGGTCAGGCCAAGCGCTGTGCCGGTCGCCGAGAGCTCGAAGATCAGTTGCTCGCGCCCGTAACTCGTGTCGTCGCGAATGCCGCTGACACCTTCCATCTCACGCAGCACGTCCTGCAGTTCGAGGGCCGCCACCTTCAGGTTGTCCACGCTTTGACCCGTGAACTTGACGTCGATGTCGGCGCCCGGCGGCCCAGCATTGCTGCCGATGACGAGGAATGAGGCCAGCCCCGGGGGCAACGACAGCGAGCGCCGCCACGCGCTGATGATCTCGGCATTGCTCATGCTGCGCATATCGCCCGGCGTGATCTCGGCGATGATGTGGCCGAGCTGCGAACCGGCCGCGCCGCGATTGTCCTGGCGCAACTTGGTAATGACCAGCGTGATGAACTCCTCGCCCGAGTCCGCCTCGATCTTGCGCAGCGCGCGTTCGGCATCTTCGAGAAATCCAGTGACGCGTTCCTCGGGCGATCCGGCGACGAAGCGGACATTGGCCGTGATGGTCGTACCCTCGGGTTGCGGGAAAAACGAGAAGCCAAGCCTGCCGCCGGCCAGCAGACCGACGATCAGTATGATGCCCGCCATCGCGATGCTGATGACGGTGCCACGGTGCTCGACCGACCAGGAGATCGTGTCCCGGTACCAGCCGTCACGAAACCGGTTCATGGCGACGTCTACCGTACGACGCAGCCGGCTGGGTTGCTTCTCAGCCGTGCCCTCGAGCGAATGCCGCAGGTGTCCCGGCAGGATCAGAAAACACTCGATCAGCGACGCGATGATCACGCAAATCACCACGAGCGGAATCGCGAACAGGATGCTGCCCGTGGAACCGCCGATCGTCATGAGCGGCAGAAAAGCCGCGATGGTTGTCAGCGACGCGGCCGTGACCGGCGCGAACATGGTCAGCGCCGCCCGCTCGGCCGCGGCGGCCGGGCCCGCGCCCTGCTGATAGAGCGTCACGGCCTCCTCGCCGACGACGATGGCGTCGTCAACGATGATGCCGAAAGTCATGATCAGCGCGAACAGCGTCATGACGTTGATCGACCCGCCCGCGAGCCACAACGCAACGAGCGACGCCAGCACCGAGACCGGGATACCAACGGCGACCCAGAACGCGACGCGCCCGTTCAGAAAAACATACAGCATCACGACGACGAGCAAGATGCCGCTCACCGCGTTGTCGACCATCAGATTGATGCGTTCGTCGACGGTCCTCCAGACTTCATCGTAGGCATAGATGGACACGTTCGGGGGCAGCGTCTCGCGGGCCGTCGCGACCCAGTTCATCAGTCGCATGGCGACGTCAATCGCGTCCTCTTCTTCAGCCCGCTTCACGGCGATCTCTACGGCGGGTTGTCCGTTGACGAAGATCAGGGGCTGGTCGTCTTTCCATTGGCGACTGATCTGGGCGATATCGCCGAGCTTCAGGAGCTGCCCGCCGCGGTCTGCGGAGATGGGCAGGCCGGCAAAACCGGATACCGAGCGCTGCTGGTCGGTGCTGCGCAACTGGCGCGCCATGTCGGCGCCGCCCACGGTGCCGGCCGGCACGTCGGCGCTGCTCCCGCCGACCTTCGTGGCGATGTCACCGAGTGACAGGTCGAGCTCGATCAGCCGGTCGGCCGTGAGTTCGATCGCGATTTCCTCCTCGGGCAAACCGCTGATGTCGAAACGCGCCAGGCCGATCGCACGTAGCTCGCGCTCGAGCCGCTTTACCTGAGGACGCAGTTGCTCGAGCACCGGACCGACGATGAGCAGTCTGGCGACCGGTTCGATGCGCGTCACCAGCGTGATGCGCGGATCTTCGGAGCTCGCGGGCAGGTTGCGCACCTGCGCGACGAAGTCCTTCGCTTGCTCGAGCGCATTCGTCATGTCGGTGCCCTGCGGAAATTCGAGGGTCACCTCGGCCAGGCCGTTGCCGGACGTCGATTCGATGGTGCGCAGGCCATCGACGCTGATCAGCTGGTCTTCGAGCGGCTGCGTGATCAGCGCCTCGACGTCTTCCGCCGATGCGCCGGGCCACGTGACGCTGACCTTGACGAAGTTGAGCGCGAACGCCGGTAACAGCTGGCGCGACAACTGGCCGGTGGCCCAGATGCCGAGCACGATCATGGTCAGCATCGCGAGGTTCGGCGCGACCGGGTGACGGATGAAGGCGCGGATGATGCCCTGCACGGCCTACTCCTGAGCGGCCGGCGCTGCGTCGGCATCGCTGACGCGTGCGCCGCCATCACCGGGCTGGATCACCGTCGGTTGCGTCAGCAATCCGTTCGCCGCGTTGGACAGCTTGGTGACGACGATCTGGTCACCGTCCGCCAGCGCTGTTGAACGAATCAGCACCTCGGTGCCCGCGATCGGCTGCGCACGTTCGCCGACCCGTTCGACTTCGACCATCTGCATGCGCCCGTCGACGAGCTTGTAGACCTGGTTACGCCCATAGAGCGCCTCGGCCGGCAACGCGATGACATCGGTTTCCGGCGGCAGGTCGAGATACACGCGCACGGTGCTGCCAAGGCGCAATGCGCGCGGTGGTTCTTCGAACCGGATGAAGCTGTCGACACCGCCGCTGGCTTCGCGCGTCTGTCCCGAGATGCGGGCGAGCCGGCCCGCGATACTGACATCACCGGTCTGCACGAGCGCGGACATGGCCGCACCGGTGGCAAGTCCCTGCGTGACGGACTCGGCATAGCGCGCCGGGATCTGCGTGCGGACTTCGATCGCCGCGGGATTTTGCAGCCGCAGCAGCACATCGTTCTCACGCACGCGGTCGCCTTCGGAGACATTGAGCTCGGACGCAACGCCATCGAACGGCGCGCGCACCTCGGTGCGTTCGAGATCGAGCCGCGCCTGATCGCGCAACGCGCTCGCGCGTGAGGCCTGCGCGGCGAGCTCGGTCAGCTGAATCTCAACCTCTTCGACCGTTAGCTGCGCCTGACTAACGGCGAGTTGCTGACGCTTCAGGTTCTCGGCCGTCGTGTCGAGGTCAGCCTGCGACAGCAGACCCTCCTCCGACAAACCCTGCGCGCGTGCCTGGCGCTTCTCGGTGAGCTCCAGTAATTCGCGTTCTTTCTCGAACGCTCCGCGGCTGCGAGCGAGGCGCCGTTTCGCGAACGCCCGTTTCGCCTGTACCTCGTTCAGGTCGGCGTCGGCCTGCTGCAGTTCGAGGCGCACGTCGCGGTCATCGAGCAGGATCAGGACCTGGTCTGCGGCAACGGTATCGCCATCCAGCACATTGACCGAGTTGATCAACCCGTCGACGCCCGCGCTGAGCTGTGCGTTCTGCGGCGACTGCACGCTGCCGAAGAGTTCGAGCGTTGGCCGCAGCGTCTGGCTGATGGCAGGTTGCACCTCGACCACCCACGCACGCTCGGGCCGCTCGAGAGGTTCCGAGCGGTCACGCGTAATGATCAACAGGGCCGCCACAGCCAGCGCGGCAAGGATGATCAGAACCGACGGTCTGCGCCATCTTGGGGTCTGCATGCCGATACTTTACACGGGGAATCGAATCAAATGGACCCGAATGGCATTTTTTCTATGGCCGCTGCAGGTTCGTCCATTCTCGGAGATGGATTCGGTCAGGCGTCGCTTACCGGGCCTTTACCGCCACGATGAATACGGCCGCGCCGCGCTCCGGCTGCCATCGATAGTCGATCGTGAAACCGGCGGCAGTGAAGCTTTCTTCCAGTTGCTCGACCGCAAATACCCCGACCAACGGCAGGCCGAAGAATGGCAGGACCGGCGCGATGATCCCGAAATATTTCATCGAATCGCCGATGCACGCGGTGCTGGCGACGAAAGTGCCCCCGGGTTCGAGGATCTGATACACCCGGGCGATGACCGCTTCCTTGTCCTCCAGCAGGTGCAGAATACTGAGACCCAGGACGACGTCCAGGCTTGCGTCCGGGACCTCGAGTTCTTCGATCATCGATTTTTCGAAGGTGACGTTCTCGATACCATCGGCGCGGGCTTTGTCCTGCGCAATCCCGATCATGTTCGCCGAGACGTCGATGGCGCGTATGTGTTGCACATAGGGCGCATGCGCGATCGCGGTCGACCCGGTGCCGCAGCCGAACTCCAGTACCTGCATGTCCGGTTGCAGGTACTCGCGTGTGACCCGCAGCTTCTCCTGATAAGCTTCTTCGTCAGCGACGGGTCGCCGCGAATAGCGTGCCGCGATCTTGTCCCAGAATTTTTCTGATCTCATTCCGAATCTCCGTCACGGCAATATGCGAAAACGCCAGTATGGCGTATTTCTTCATCGCGACTAGTCTGGCGAATGCCAGGGGTTCGGCGTCGACCCCCGCAAAGAGCGTATGATGGAGGGGACAGCTGCCGGGAATATGGATGAGACGATAATGGGAGTGCAGCGACGACGGGTCGTAGCCGCGGCAGCTCTGCTGCCGTTCGCAGGTTGGTGCAGAATCATGGCAGCTGAAACGACGCAGACGAACACGGCAGAGTCCGGCCGGCTCGTGCTCAGCGATTATCGCGGCGACGAACCTGTCGTCATCGAAGGCGGCGGCTGGCGCGGCTTCAGTGATCGAGTCATGGGCGGGATATCGAACGCCCGCCTCGGCCAGGACACAGTCGCGGGCAAGAACTGCATTCGCCTGATCGGCAACGTGACCCGCGAGAGCAATGGCGGGTTTATCCAGATGGCGATGTACTTCGGACGCAATGACGCGGAGCTCGACGCGGCCGCATACAGCGGCATCGAGCTGCTGGTGTATGGCAACGACGAAGACTACAACTGCCACCTGCGCACCGCCGACTGCGGCTGGTATGACGAATCCTATCGCGCAACGTTTTTCGCCAAGCCGGAATGGCAGACGTTGCGGGTGCCCTGGGACGCGTTCGTCCCCAATGGCCTGTCGGCACCGCTGGATGCGAGCCGCATCAATCGTATCGCGATCCTCGGCTGGATGCGCGAGTTCGAGGCGGACATCTCCCTGGCGGAGATCGCGCTGTATCGCTCCGAATAATCCGGGCTCGTCACGGCGGCGCGATGCTGGAAGTCCGGGGCGAAATCCGCGCCATCCCGCCGCTACGATCAGTGGCGAAACCGGCCGTTCGATCCCGACGATTGTTCGTGCGGTAAACCGACGGAAAGGCGTCTCGATCCGTGAAAACTTTGCTGAAAATTCTTCTGTTGCTGACCACAACGACCGCTATTGCCGGGCAACCTGACAACAATCACGCGCTCGTGTTCGGCGGCACCGGCCGGCTCGGTGCGCCGATCGTCGGCTTGCTGGTCGATGCGGGTTATCCGGTGACGGTGTTCGCACGACCGACGTCGAACCGGGAGCGACTGACCGGACTCGACGTTCGCTATGTGACCGGCGATCTCATGGATGCCGCTAGCGTCGTTGCGGCCATCGACGGCCGGGCGTTTGCGTATGTGATCGATGCCTCCGCGCGGGGTGCGAGCCGCGACCCATTTTACGACACCGCGATGCGCAACATCCTGAACGCACTGACCAGCGACGAGGTTCGCCAGTTCATTCTGCATGGATCCGTCGGCGCCGGTGACAACATGCAGAAGTTTCCGGATGTCGGTTTCGAACGGATGCGCGGCGTCATGATCGCGAAGGGCGAAGCCGAAGCATTACTCAAG